>CAZMBF010000025.1:0-1011 GCA_964564365.1 uncultured Alphaproteobacteria bacterium | reverse complement strand
AAGAAATTATCATCATATAAAAATGATATAATCAATTTAGAGAAAATTATCCTTTACATCAAAACTATTCTTATTTATAAATTATCTATAATGCCCCTGTGGTGGAATTGGTAGACGCGGCAGACTCAAAATCTGTTGTCCTTTGGGACGTGGGAGTTCAAGTCTCCCTGGGGGCACCAATCAAAATTCGTAAGGATAAAAAAATGTCTAGACGTTGTACAGTAACTGGTAAAGGCGTTCTCGTTGGGAATAACGTAAGTCACGCTAACAATAAAACAAAGCGTCGCTTTTTGCCGAACTTGCAAAAAGCAACGTTATTAAGCGACACATTAGGTGAAAGCATCACCTTGCGTTTAACGCCAAAAGGGCTTCGCACCATTGAACACAAAGGTGGATTAGATGCTTTTTTGATGTCTGCTTCTAAAACAGATTTAGACAAGAAAACATTACGCTTTAAAAAGCGTATCGAAACTGCTGTCAGCAAGTAATTAGTACCCGCTCATATACTAGAGCGGGTTTTTTAACAGATGTTAGATTTTTTATCATCGCACCAAACTGAATTATTCTCTGTATTACAGCTTTTAACAAGCTGGATCTTCCTGTTTATCTGTGCGTTTCGTTTCGGCAAAGTTGGTGTATACGTTTACATCGTCGTGGCGGTGATTTTATCCAACTTACAAGTTATGAAATTTGGCGTGTTCTGCTGGGCAACCTCACCTATTGCCTTAGGCACGACTGTATTTGCATCCACATTTCTAGCCACAGATATTTTAACCGAGTTTTATTCTGCTGCTTCAGCCAAGTTATCAGTATCGCTTGGGTTCCTTGGTTTTGCGTTTTTTAGCTCCTTAATGATGCTCCATGTAGCCATCCCCTCAGTTTCAGAAGATTTGCTGCAATCCAGCAACTTGGTTGATGGTCATGCCGCCATGGATCAATTGTTTACGCCCATGCCCATATTATACATTTCCAGCATTATCTCTTACTTTATCAGCGAACGAAGCGATATAG
>CAZMBF010000024.1:0-8922 GCA_964564365.1 uncultured Alphaproteobacteria bacterium | reverse complement strand
TTAAACAACTCTTTCAACCAAACTATATCATATTTTGATCGCCGGGGTAATATTAATCTTGATTACAACAATAATGTAGCAAGCACTGTAAAACTGGATGCAGGATTGCTTTCAGTCGCCACATTAAAAAACCTAATGTCAGCAGGAGCAAATAAATCAGTGATTGTCTCTGGCGCTGCAGAGGGAGCCTTAACAACCGCAAACTTGCAAAATGTGGGCACCATTGACCTTAGGCTCGTAACAGGCGCAACCTCGTTTAGCGCCCCACTTAACGTTGATGGAGACAACGGCCATCTTAGCGCGCTTTACTTACCTGCTGCTTTCGATGTTGAAGCCTTTGCTGATATATTAAGCGGTGTGGATAACGGCGAAGTTACTGTATACTTATCTGGCGCTTATTCTGGTGCAAAAACCTTAGATGCGTCTTATGACAAAACAATCCTTAATTTTTCTGCCATTACAGGAACTGGACGCTTCCGCTTGCCTTCAGGTATTAGGGGATTAGTACTATCAAATGCCGTAACGGGTCTAAATGTTGGAGCCGAAGCCGTAGCAAACGAATTCGACCTGTCAGGGTTAGAACATTTACGTCAATTAACAAATCTTCCTATATCTGCAACTGTTTTAAAACTCAACAACTCATTAGCAAGTAATGCATTAAGTCTAAACTTGAGTACTACAACTAATTTAGCCACCTTACAGTTAAGCAGCAGTATAGTATCTAGTTTAACACTACCTGCAATCCAAGCTTTAACAGATGGCGGCGAGGATGCACATTTAGATTTATCACAAGTAACACAACTGGCTGAAATTAAGCAATTAAACGAGTTACTTTCACAAGGGAAAATTAATCAAGTTACGTTCCCAACTAACCCGGCATCTAGTTTGGAAGTAAATCTTGTTGATACTATCGAGGGCATAGACTTTAATAACCTTGATAAGATCTCAAAAGTCACTCTGGATAATACTTACATTCCCAATGAAAACATGTGGCCAACAGTTAAAAATAGAGATTTATCAAAAGACTGGGTAAATTTCTTTAATTACATCATCGCATCTGAGGAAAACGGAGGAATTAACTCTCCAAGCATATTTGATTGGTCCGGACAACTGATTGAACGCCAAGGACAAGCCACTGCTCTAGTTAAAGCTCTTAATTCATTATCAAGTCCAAACAAAAATCAAATACAAAAAATCATTATTCGGTTAAGTGACTCAGCAACAGGCACCATTGATTTCAGTGCAATTACTCCAACTCAATTTAATCAAGGAAGTCTAAGCATCATTATTGATAAATCAACGGGCAGCACAGCAAGCGTCACTGTTCCTACAGATTGGAACTCAAAAACCAAAATATATGAAAGCTTAAGTAGCGTTACGAAATCAAATGCTCTTTCTTGGGAAAGATATTTAAACTATCATTTTGCATCATTGAATGATAAAGGCGAAGCCGCAATAAGCTTAGATTTATCTGAAACTGCCTTAACTGCCGGAGAGTGGTCGGCTTTAATGACTGCGTTAAACAACTTTTCTAACCCTGATGCCATTCAAACTGTAAAGCTAAAATTAGCCGCAGCAAACAATTACACTACAGCGCCAGCTTTTACAACTGCAACCTTAAGCAATGCAACGTCAGTCATCGTTGATGTCAGTGGTGTAAAAAACGCAGGATCCCAAGTATCCGTTACTGGATTACCAAATGCGACCGTTAGCTTGCAAGTCGAACAACGTGTTATAAGCGCGTCTTCTGTAGACCGCAGTTGCCCTGCATCTTGGAAGGGCTACTTTGAACATCTGCTTGCAAACATAAGGGGATCTAGCTACACCTTAGACTTAGCTGCATCTGATGTTCAAATTGAAACAACAGCACAATTAACTGCTTTAAGCACTGCTTTGTCGGGATTGAGTTCTGCAAACAAACTAAAAATTCAAAACATCAAACTTAAAATTGCCACAGGAAATCGTTCAACTGACTTTGAAATGTCTACTAATCTTGCTGGGTTTACAAACCTTGCATCTGTAATTGTGGATGCAACAGGCGCACTCAATGAGGCTGCACAATCTTTAACTACATTCGCCTTCACAAACGAGCCGGAGAGCCTTACAAAAAAAGAAGTCCGAGTCACATCATTAGCTGCTGTAGACACGGACGCAATCGCATCTTGGAATTACTATTTAGCATATCACAAAGCACAAAACACAAACTTGCAAACATTAGATTTTAGCAGCATTACACTTACCGCCCAGGCAGACGTAACTGCATTCTTGACCGCACTTCAAGCAAGGTCTACTGACGACAAGTCCAGCGTACAAACCTTAAAACTTAAACTGGCATCAACCTTTGCAACTGATGTTGATTTTAGTGTTGATTCAAACACAACCAAAATTTCAGGACTGGATCATACATCATTTGCGGTAGAAATCGATCGCAATGGCGCGAATAGCACTGCACCCATTGGGTTTACATTTGGGTCTGGCACCGGAATTACAGCAGCCAAAACAACGGTCAAAGATTCTGCATTTACAAGTTTAGGTTCCTTTGATGGCACGAATGCGCATCATTGGTTAGGATATGTTCGTACATTGCTTGGAACCCTATCTACAGGAACCATGACGTTAGACTTAACCACTAACAGCGCCTTAGAGATGAATTCTGCAAAACTTGCACAATTCATCACAGCAATGAATGCATTACCAGCATCTGACAAAGCAAAAGTTGAGACTTTAAAAATCAAGCTTGCATCAGGTGACTTTGGTCCAGATCCAGCTGATCTTTCAACCATAACTGGTTTTTCAGGTCTAACTAACGTAATTATTGACCGCAATGGAGCTAGAGAATCTGCAACACTTTCTCATAAAGCCATCGCTGGAACTGCCCCAGGATCTGCAACGCTAACAATTAATGATCCAGAATTACGCACGGTAAATAATAAAGATCACACCAATGAATGGCTTTCATATTTTACTTACTTATTAAATGGTATGACCGGCACCACCAATACATTAGATCTATCTGCATTTTCAATTACGGGTGATGCAAACGTTGACACCTCCTTTAATAATGCTTTGGAGTCTTTGCCATCTAGGCAGAAACAAAAGGTTCAAACATTAAAGCTTGCTGCAAGTGGAGCCGTTACACTTGGTACCGGAGTCTCTGGATTCTCGAACTTAGATAAGGTCATTGTGGATCAAACTGCAGCGCCATCTGAAGCCGTTACAATTGATAATGACTTTGGGTCCGCAAAGAAGTTCTACGTCACGTCTGCAGCTGTGGCTCAACTCAATGGCGCGTGGGATAAGTATGTTGATTATGTGCTATCTACGGTGGCAGAGGGTGGCTTAATAAACCAAACTGCCTTTAATCTATCGGGTCAAACCTTAACCCATAATGAAGCCACAGCCTTCTTAAGTGCGTTAGATGGTCATGCCTCCGCAGGGGGTATTGCCAGAATCACGTTGAAGCTTAATCCAGCGTTTGGCTCTGCAAGCTTAGATCTATCGTCCTATGAGAACTTAACCAGCTTAGCCGATGATGGCGTGGTGATCTACCGCAATGGCGCTGAAAACGCAGGTACATTAGCGTCGATTACCTATGCGACCACCAACAGCTTCACAGATACGAACGTTCGCATCATTGATCTACCCGCCTCTACCATCAGCAACACGGCCGCCCCAGGTCAGTGGTTGGGCTACATGACCGGCATCCTGAACGATGCTGCTACCGGCGTCACCTTGGATCTGTCTGCCTTTGCCTTGGATGATGCTGAAGCCGTCACGGCCTTTGACTCGGCCTTAGGTGCCTTGGATTCTGCCTTAGCCAATAAAATCGCTGTGTTAAAACTGAACGTTACACGTACCGCAGATATTACTTTAGGCACAGGAATCTCTGGGTTTACCAACCTCTCCCGCATTGAATACTCCAAACCTGCGGACAACACAGTCACCTTTGCTGGCGCCTTGAACGGTAAACGCTTCTACTTAACGGAATTCACACAGGTCAAGATGAGTTCATCTGCGGATTGGACCCATTACCTGAACTATATGCTGTCTACAACAGACGGCGGTCAAAGTGCAACTGCGTTGAACCTCAACAGCCGCACCTTTGCTGATCAAGCTGCTGTAGATGCCTTCTTTGCAGGCTTGAATGCCCTCAGTGGAACTGACCCATACGGCAATAAAAACGTCTTAACGACCCTTCGCATGACACTTGATAATGGCATGGGTATTAAGATTGGTGGTAGCACCTCCGCGGCCACAGGCCTAAATACCGACTTACGCATCGTGGTCAACCCAGGTAACAGCACCGGAACCACACATGCTGGCACTGGCGCAGGTCAAGTGGATGCTGCTAACCTCATCGTGTTGCCCAACGCACCAGTCACAGCTGAGTTCTCGAAACACTACTTCGCGCACTTAGCCGAACAACCCGGCTTTAATGGCACCCTCGGTTTAAGCGCGTTAAACTATACGAATACAACAGACATCGCTGCAGAACTGAACCTATTGCCATCAGATATCAAGTCAGCCATTAAAACCATTAACTTGAAACTGGCTTCTGGCAGCTTCGGCAGCTCTAGCGTAACCTTAGGGGAGTTAACGGGCTTTACCGGCGTCACCTTGAATATCGATCGCAATGGCGCTGTGGATGGGCTAAATCCCTATGGACCTTTGGTCACGATCGTAAACAACACGACACACACCGTCAACCTGACGGATGCTGAATTCCACGATATGATCACGTTTGATAACGAATCTAGTGCCCATTGGATTGGCTACTTAACTCACGAGCTGAACTCTGCGCCCAGCAGCTATACCCTTGATCTAACCACGCATGCTGAGTTAGTTCTGGATTCAGCAAACGCTGTAAGTGCGTTTAATAATGCCTTAGCCGCACTGCCCGCAGGCGCTAAAGGAAAGGTTGCAACCTTAAAGGTTAAAACATCCGTGGGCGAAGCCTTAGGCACCGATGTAACTGGATTGGGTGCACTAACGAATGTGATTGTCGAGTATTTAGGCGTGAACGTCGCAGCCATGACTTCAGTCTTTAATGGCGGAACTCAAACGCCACACCATTATGTCGCCAGCGTTTCTGCCAACATGCCAGACACAGACTGGACACGCTTCTTCGACTATCAATTGAATGCTACAAACATCGGTGGGCGCGCTCAAACCAGCATTACGATTGACAAACGTCTATCTTCCGCTGAATTAACAGCCTTATTAGCTGGCCTTGGTGCGGCAACTGCGAGAGCCTCATTGCAATCACTGACCCTGAACCTTCAATCCGATGTAGCGGGCAAAATTAACGTTGGAGCAACAGGTTTAACAAACTTAACGTCCGTGGTCATCAACACCAATGGATCAGCCGCTAAGCTGACCCCAACCGATGACTTTGTGGGTAAAACAGCCTTTAGCTCTATCAACAACGTTAACCCAGCAGAATCAGACTCATGGGCAGCCTACCTTGCAGGTCAAAGCAGCATTACTGCCATCGACATTCGTGAGGTTGAATTAGCCGCTCAAGCCAACCTTACAGCCTTCTTAACGGCCTTAAATGCTCTTGGAGCTACGCCTAAAGCAACTGTTCAAACCATCAAACTGAAACTAGCCTCTACCTATTCAGACTCCGTTGACTTTACTGCTTTAGAAGTCACTGGCTTAACTACATTGGATAATGATGGCGTCGAAGTCCACCGCAATGGCAGCACTGCAGCGGTCGAGCAAGGAGGAGATATCTCCACTGGGAAGATCAAAGTCGTCGACTTAACCGCATCGTCACTAACCGATCGCACCAGCTCAGCCGCTTGGTTTGCTTACTTAACCGCCCGCATCGAAGCTGGTGGATTTTTAGGATCTTTGGATCTGTCAACAGATTCCGATACCTATGTCCGTGACAATGATAACCAATTAACGGCATTCATGACCGGATTGAATAACTTAGCTCCGGATAAGAAGCTGTTACTCACAGGCTTAACCGTTAAACTTGCACCGTCTGCATCGTGGACGAACATTACTGACCTTGGCCAAGGATTAACCGGCTTTGATAACTTAGAATCCTTCATCGTAGATGTAACCGCTGCTTACACCACAGCCATTGGAAACCCTCAAGTTACGGTTGCCTTCCATGCTGATGTTAACGGGGCTTCACCCAAAGCCTTTGTCACCGACTTAGCCTCTGTCGATAAAGACAGTGCAGATTCATGGACATACTTCTTTAATAGTGCGGCTATGACTACGGTGGATGTATCTGCAGTTACCTTAAACAGCACTGAAGCCACCGCCTTCTTAGGCTCTATAGGTACTGGTGTAACGGCTAAATCAGCGATTACCGCTGTAACCATGAAGTTAGACCCAACCTTCGGGGCATCAAGCTTAATGTTAAATGGTGCTGGCTTTAATACAACAGCCACGACCTTTACCGTTCAGCGTAATGCTGCGGTTCATTCAAGTAATCCAGTAGGCATCACACTCACAAACCCAACAGGCGCATCTACCCTCAACATTGTCGATCCAACGATCTCTGATGCTGGGTTAGTTCAAAAGGCAAGCCCCTCTTCTTGGCTTGCTTACTTAACACATGCGCTATCCGGCGTTGTGACTGAACTAGACTTGACCGATACTAACTTAGTTCTTGGAACAGCTGGTCAAGCAACTGCCTTATCTTCAGCCTTAGATGCTTTAGCACCAACATTGAAAGCTAAAGTTGCAACATTAAAACTAAAAGCAGCAACGGATGTTACTATCAACGCAACATTAACAACTGCTGGTGGGTTTAACGCACTTACTGCCATAGAACTTGATAAGCCCGCGGCTAACACAATCACTGTCAGCTCTATGAATACAAACGCTCAATTACGCATCGCTAATCTGGCCAACGTAAAACGTACAGATTCAAACGATTGGTTAGCTTACATCCAATACTTGATGAAAGATCTTGGTGCGGTAACAAACTTTGATTTAAATATGACAGCAAGTCCATTAGCTGATGGTGAATTACAATCTTTTGTAGATGCCTTAATTACAATTAGTGATAATGCAAATAGTAGTGACAACAAAGATAAAATTCAAAAAGTACGTTTAAAAGCTGCTCCTGGTGCTTGGACAAGCAACATTTCCGACCTTGGAAACGGTTGGAATGGCTTTATGAACAATATTAATACCTTTACTGTTGATGTAACCGGAGCAACCGTTAGTGGTGAGCAGTTATATATCTCATTCAGCGCAGATTTAACGGATCAATCTGAATACACAAAAGCCTTTGTTTCTGACTTATCATCCGTAGATAAAGACAATGCTGACGCATGGGAGTTCTACTTAAACAACTTAACAAAAGATGGTGCTGCAGCTTTAGACCTATCCGGAATAACGTTATCCTATGTACAATTAAACGCATTGGGTAATGGACTAGGTACATTCTCTGCCGCTGTCGGCAATGGAGATAAACTCTCCAGTATCCACATTAAAGTATCGGGAGTATACGGGGATGATTCAAACTATGAAATAGCAGCTGATTTAGGGCCTCAAACACTGATTAACAGCTCAGCAAAGTTTATCGTGGATGTCAGTGGGTTTACGCATGGCGGAACACAAGCTACAGTAACTCATACTGGAAACGTCGTTAACAAACCCGTTGAACTTCGGGTGTCTTCAGCCTCTAGCCTATACCGAGACTCTGCAGCATCATGGGATGCTTATCTAAACGCTGTATATGTGGGGGGTATTCAAGTTCCAACAACAGTCAACTTAGCTGCATCAAGTGATACTTATCTTCGCAACCAAACAGATGTTAACGCATTAATGTCTGCGATTCAATCCAGAAGCGATAAGGCAAATATCGATACATTGAATGTTCGCTTAGCCGGTGGAAATGTTGGCAGCGATATTACCTTTGGAACTGGCGTTACAGGCCTCAACCCAACCATGACTATTACTGTCAGTGGAGCAACCAACAACGGCACACTCCTTAGGTCTTCAGACATTCGCTACGCTGGATCGTTTACAAGCACTGAAAAAACCGTGACTCAAGCATTTGCAAGCTCAGTGGCAGATCAAACTGTTCAAGGCGATTGGACGCAATATCTAACCTATCTATTATCGGCTAGAAGTGACGGAGGTTTAGGTCAAAGCTCCATTGTGGCTCCGGCATTAACCGCCACAGGTCATCTAACGGTTTTAATGGGTGCATTAAATGGACTTTCAAATGAGCTTAAAGCCTCTATTCAAAGATTACACCTCGACATAAGTCATACAAACTTTAACGGTGCTTTAACTCTTGGAACTGGCGTAAGTGGTCTCAGCAATTTACAAGAAGTCACCTACGTATGTGCAGCACAAGCAGATGCAACTGCTGCCGTAGTCGGATCAGGAGACTTCTCTGGAAAACTTCAACGCTTACGCACAGCTTGGAACGCTGATACAATTGCTTCAGCAGCAACCGTCGAAGCCTTCTTACGCTATCAACTGATGGATCCAGAAATGGGTGGGTTAGGACAAACAATAATCGACCTCACCGGACTAACCTTAGACACGGACCAAGCTGGGTATGTGAACACAGCATTAGGCGCATTACCTGATGATTTAAGCTTCCGTATTACAGAATTAAGGCTAAGTTTAAATGCTGCAACTGACGTAACATTTGAGGCCGCGGGACTTAGAAACCTATCCGCTATCAAATACTTCCAAGCAGGTATGGGTAACCTCACCTGGACTGACGCAAGCGGTGTAGGCTTCGGATCTGCTACAAAAACGCGCTTCCGTGCGGATTTGGGGCATGTTACAAATATGGAAGATCCAGCACAATGGGCTGAATATCTACTACACAAGCTATCTCCAGCTTCAGAAGGTGGTTTGGGGGCAACAACAATTGATATAAGTGCTGCACCATTGGGTAACGATCAAAAGAATAACTTTATGGCCGCATTA
>CAZMBF010000023.1:0-8927 GCA_964564365.1 uncultured Alphaproteobacteria bacterium | reverse complement strand
TTTTGAATACACAAAGACTTCAACCATAGGTGTGGGCAAGGGGATATCCAGGATGTTTTTGCTGTCAATCTTAAACGAAATGTAAGATTTTGGATGCCCGCTAGCATCTTCCACAAAGTAATTGGTGCGCAATGTATACGTAACTAAGTTATACAAATGCCTAAATAACTTATCTTCATCTTCTGTATGTAAGTTCTTTAGCATATGTTTGAATTGGTCGTTTAAACCCTCAATTACTGCAACACGGTCAGCATCTTTGATAAAGGGTGAAAACTTAGCTTCGAATAGCTGAACGATGGTAGCCGTCAGTTTAGAATTTCGAATTAATATGTCTCGGCTATATTTTCCACCTAACGTAAATTGAATTTGTTTAAAATAACTTATAAACGCTTTTAACAAGATCACTTGTCGATACGTTAAGCCCTCTGTCAGGGTTAATGAGTTTAGGTCATCAGTTGCAATTTCACCAGACAACACTTTCTGACACAACGTTTTAAATGAGTCATAAACTTTATCAAAGTCAGTTTGATAAGGAGATTGAACCAGCAAGTCATTAATCCAGTAAGTAGTGTCTAACGAAAGTGCGGTGACATGAAACGCAGCCTGAGAAATGAACTTTAATCCAAGGCTATTGAGAAGTGAAAACAGCTGGAACAACGCAACCGGAGAGGATTCTTTAAACAGCTTTAAGCGAAATTGATATCCCCCGGTCGTAGGGACCTGGTCATAAACGTCCAAGCTGATGGGGGTGTGGTGTTTGTGAGATGCGCTAATAGCCACAACGTCTTTAGCTGCAATTGCTGGTGTATAGGTTGACTTATAGATCGCATCAAACATGTCAGAGTATGACTTGCTTAAGGTGTCGCCCTCAATTAATCCACACAAACCGATCAACTCTGTGCGCAAGCGATCTGACCATGAAAGCGTTGCATCGGATAGTTTTTTGGGCAGAGATGCTAATTCGTCTTTTGGGTCGGTTGGTGTAGAAAGAATACAATATACACACGCTAAATCATTATCGAGGTAAGTAGTTTCACTATGTAAAATAGGCGATTCAATCAGATCTTCCAGAAGCTGATGAATATTAGATCGAGCACCGTCATTTAATTTGCATTGATGCATATAAATTAATATCGAAAGCTGTTGTAATGCCGCGCTGAATTGATGATGAACCAAAGTTGTGTATTGAGACTGATGGGTTAATATGCCATTGCAAATATGTCCAATATCTGCTGGGGGTAACGTTGATATTTCAACCAAAGGCAAATGGTTGATCGTTGTAATAATTTCTTTACGATCAAAGCTATCGTTTTCAGATGAAAAATGATTTAGAACGGCATGCACCTTATTTGAAACATAGGGAATGTGTTCAAAAGAAGTTGATTTAGCCGCATAGGTAAAAATACCCACGAATACGATTTCTTCTCCTGATTTTAACGGAAGTCGAATCACGTCTAAAGGTTCATTGCGATCAATTTTAGATGCAAATGAGTTTTTGTGTAGCCATAGACTTTTCGGCATAGATATTGACGATTGTGTTAGTTCGCTTAACAGGTCAGCATAAATATCAGATTGTTTTAGAATACCAAACGAATTAGATATGGTTTTGTTTGTAATTTGTGTGGTGCCCAAGAAAATAAAGTTATCCTTAGCGGCCCATTCTAAAAAGGCAGCTTCGTGTGTGCGAGAACTGCTCAGCAATTGAGCGCGAGATGATTCTAGAACCGTTATCATAGAGGTAAAATCATTAACAGCCAACTGAATGTCGTGGATCAGGCTTAGGATCTCATCTTCTAATGTTTCAAGTTCTGCAGGCTCAATTTGTTGGCGCAATTCAATATACAGCGCCAGTTCGTTTGATCCCCCATTTCCAACTTGAAGGTCTGATAAAATGCTATTTGATCGACTGATGTTATAAGCGCTTCGAAGCATAAAACTGATATCATACCCTTTGCGACGCAGATTGGTGCTGATTGAATCTGCGACAAACGGAAGGTTAGGAAGCAATAGTTGAATGACGGTACCGCGATCATTGTTTTTTGCAGAGGGTGGAAAGTGTTCGATCAATATTTTTGGTTTTTTTGCATCCCATGATTGTATAAATCTCCAGCCAGATTCCAGCAATTTCTTAATTTCGGCGGGCTTTAAACGATTAAGTGCGGCTGCAGACATGTGTTGCAAAAATCGTTCTGCGAAATTACGAAATGTTTTGGTTTCAAACGAAATGCTTTTTAAAACTCGTTGCAAAGAAGATTGCTTTGATATTGAATTCAAAAGAAGGCTCCTATATGAAAATTACACATAAACACAGGGCCAAACTGGAGCGGGTGAAGGGATTCGAACCCTCGACCCCAACCTTGGCAAGGTTGTGCTCTACCCCTGAGCTACACCCGCTTTTTGATGCGTTGTTATTATTGTTAACAACTGTATACATATTACCCAATTTGGCTTGAAAAAGCAAGTTTAATTTTTGCTTTCACCTACAATTTCTTCGAGTGAAGCAAAAGCTTTTATCGATTGCAACACACTAAGCAGTAAAGCTAAACGATTTTGACGCAGTGAGTCGTCAGTGACATTGACCATCACGGTTTCAAAAAAGCTATCAATATAAGGGCGAAGTTCTGCAAAAGCTGTTAATGCAGGTTCATATTTATGCATATCCACCAAGCTCCCAACGGCGCGTTTTTGCCACTCTTTATAGAGCACTTGCTCTGCAGGTTCCTTTAACAAGGTGGGATTGATATCTAAATCAGTGGGCAACAATTTTTGAGTCTTTAAAATATTCCACAGACGCGTATACCCTATGATTAAGTTTTCAGAAGATTTAAGCGATATAAACTCTGAAAGGACTTCGATGCGATGTTTAATTTGCACCAACGTACATGAATGTGCTGCAGAAAGAACCGCCTCAACTAAATCATAACGGTAGCCGGCATCTTTCAAGGATACTTTTAATCGATCCATAAAGAAGGTAATTAGGTTAGATACAACAGCATCTGCATCAAACCTTAGACTGTTTACAGTTTGATACTCATTCAATATTTGGCGAATTAATACATCCAGCGCAACATCCAAGTCTTTACCATGAATTTCATGTGCTGCGAATAAAAGACGTAAAATTCCAAGGGAGGTGCGACGTAATGCAAACGGATCTTTTGACCCTGTTGGCATTTCGTTAATTGCAAAGAATCCAATCAACGTATCTAATTTGTCGGCTAGAGCGACGGTAATGCCCATTAAGTCGCGGGGTAGAGAATCATTAGGACCTAGTGGTTTATAGTGATCAGCAATTGCTTTAGCGATGGTTGCTTTGCCTTGATGGGCCGCATAGTATCCGCCCATAATACCTTGAAGTTCAGGGAATTCTCCCACCACACCGCTGACAAGGTCGGCTTTACATAGCTCTGAGGCTTCACGCAAGGCATCTTGAGGCAATCCAATCCATTGGTTTAAAAACCGTGCAATATGCACAATCCGTTTGCGTTTGTCCTTTAGTGTCCCTAATTGTTGATTGAACACAATCGTTTCCAACTTGTCAGCAAAGGTTTCTAAGGGAGTATCCTTATCGGTATGCCAATAAAACTGGCCGTCTGAAAGACGTGCGCGCAGAACCTTTTCATTCCCATGGCGAACAAGATCCCCATCTGTATTTGATGTTAGGTTGTTAGCTGCCAGTGCAAAGTAGGGGGCTAATGACCCATCGGGTAAGGAAAATGTAAAATAACGCTGATGGGTACGCATGACAGAGATCATCAGTTCTTTGGGTAACCCCATGAACTCTGTATCAATTTTTCCGTCTAACACAACGGGATATTCAACAAGCCCGGTGACTTCGTCTAATAGCCCTTGATCTTCGTTCCATGTTACGCCTAACTTTTCTGCTATTCTTAATACTTGCTTGCGAATCATCGACTTACGATCCGCACGATTTGCAATGACATAATTAGCAATTAAAAACGATTCATAGTCTGAAATCGAGCTAATGTCTGATGAAACGCCTTGACCTAAGAAGCGATGACCAATTGTTGTATTAACGAACGGAATAGTTAAGATAGAACCCGTCAACGGAGTGTTATCGAGTAATGCCAAGATGTTGTGTAAAGGGCGTACCCACCGGAAGGGCACAGTTCCCCAACGCATCGTCTTTGGCCATGGAAAGTTGGTTAAAAGCTCTTCAATAAACACTTGAATCAACGTTGATAGGGGTTGTCCCTTTTTTGCAATTTTCGCAATCCAAAATGTACCTTTGGGAGTCTCCATCTGTTCACATTGGTCAGGTGTTAATCCCACGGATTGAAAGAACCCATCCAACGCGTGTTGCGGAGCATCCGTACGAGGTCCTTTTCGTTCAATCACTTGATCCGCTTGTTCAGCTGGCAATCCTCTTGCAATTAAGGCTAAACGTCGTGGGGTGGATAAGATTCGGATGTCTGTTGACTTGATTTCATGCTCAATACAAAAACTATCAAACAACCGTTTTAAGGTATCCTCGGCCATGCTTTGCATACGTGCGGGGACTTCTTCCATTTGAAGTTCAATTAAAATATCCATGGCTTATCCTTGTATCGTTTGAGTTTTTGTTGAGTCTAAATAGGTTTGACAGCAGGCTTTTGCCATGGCGCGAACGCGACCAATATAGCTGGCGCGCTCTAACACGCTAATAACGCCACGAGCATTTAATAAGTTAAACAAATGGCTGGCCTTGATACACATGTCGTATGCAGGTAATGAAAACCCATGTTCAATCATTTTAAAGCACTGCGTTTCAACGTCCGTAAAATGACGGAACAGCATGTCAGTATCCGCTAATTTAAAGTTAAAGTGCGAGAATTCGTACTCATTCTGATTAAACAAGTCACCCAAGGTGATTTTGTCGCTGCCGTCTTTTCCATTCCAGTTGATTTCAAAGATGTTTTCTACATCTTGCAAAATGCAGGCGATGCGTTCAATGCCATAGGCAATTTCACCAGAGATCAGTTCACATTCGATGCCGCCAACTTGTTGGAAATAGGTAAATTGGGTGATTTCCATACCATCGCACCAGACTTCCCACCCAAGGCCGGCCGCACCTAAAGTGGGACTTTCCCAGTCATCTTCTACAAAACGAATATCATGCTTTAACGGATCCAGCCCAATCATACGAAGGCTATCTAAATATAGCTCTTGAATGTTAGATGGGCTGGGTTTCAGCAATACTTGAAATTGGTGAAAGCGTTGTAAGCGATTGGGGTTTTGGCCATATCGACCATCACTGGGGCGTCGGGAGACTTGAACATGTGCTACATTTAATGGGATTGGCCCCACCGATTTTAAAGTGGTGTCAGGGTGGAATGTTCCAGCGCCCACTTCCATATCATAAGGGGTGACAATCGCACACCCGTGGTTTCCCCAAAATTCTTGAAGTTTAAAAACAATCTGTTGAAAGTGCATTCGCGGTTCCATTGTTGTATTGATCTGAATTATAAACCACCCATTCCGTGGGTCAAGGTCAAAGTGGTGTTAATTATTTGTTAATCTTTGCAGTTTATGATGAGAAAAACACAAAAGGCTATTTAAATGAAGCGCACATTAATTAACTCGGTGTCTTTTCTTGCAGTTGCAGTAATGCTTACAGGATGTGACCCAAAGAATTCAGAAAAATCTGTAAAAGAGTTAAAAGACGACATTACTCAACAAAGTCAGAAGTTGTCAGCTATTGCTAGATATGTTCTGCAGAAGGTAAGGCTAGACGGAGTTCTACTATCATCAGGGCTTGAAAAAGCTTTGCAGGGCGAGCATTTTCCTGAGAAAATGAGCGCAGATTTATTTGCAGCTTTTGGTGATTTAGACGTTTTAGAGCTTTCGTCAACTGATTCTCCAGCCCAAGGGTCTAAACCCGCAACTGTTATAGGTGCTAAACTTTCTGCTGCAGCAAAAGCAAAGCGTGAAGAGTTACGTTTAAAAGCACAACTATATGGCAAAGAAGTTCAAGATCAAAATAGATTAGTTGCAGAAGCCAGGAAAAAGCTGCAAGATGAACGGAAGAAACTAGAATTAGCACTTGAGGCTGAAAAGGCAAAAGCAGTTTTAGGTAATGATGAGGCTCGAGAACGTGCAGATCTTTATTCACAGCTACTTAATAATTTTGCACAGGCAGAAAAAACAAACGCTTATAACAAAGTTTTGATTGAGTTATCAGATGCATTTAATGAATATAGAGATAACCTTCCGGTAAATACGGAAGTGGTGCTGGGTGCTTTAAGAACCCTTGCAAAGCAAGATGTGCAGAATACAACTGTAATTTCAACACCAACTTCAACTGCAGTAGCTCAGGCTATTTTAGCAGGTGGAGAATCTTCATCAAACACAAGCAGGGGGGAGTTTACTTTGCCCATAGCAAACTCAAATGGAGATGCAGCTGGTAATTTAGCATTTAGAACCAGTTTGCTGCCATTTGCGCAATGGACAACGACTGTTGGTGATGCATGGTTAGGACATCTAGACCCTAATTCGTCCTCAATTAATGGGGGGGGGGTGACCGTCCCTGGCCAAGCTCCTTCATTAGTAAGAATTACTACGGATGATGCCGTTCGACTAACAGTAGTTGGAAGTTTGCAGTTTTCTACGTTTTCCGGAGCTTCATTAGGAGATAATGCTGATCCAGAGCTAGTCGGTAGTTTAACTAATATAAGTACAATTGGGATGATTCAAAGGTCTGAAGCGTTTAAAGCACTTTCTGAAGCGCAACAACAGCTTGCACTTAGAGCGGCATTTGCAATTGCCCATTCAGCGCGAGCAGGTGATCCACTCAGATTGGAAGATAGGATGAATGCTATGTTAATTGCAATTAGCAAGTTACCTGAAAGTGGGGATAATGCCTCTAGAATAGCTGCTGTTCGTGCAGCTCTAAGCGCAAGCGGAGTTACCAACCCAGTATTATTAACAGATACATTGCGTGCATTAACAGTAATAGCTGCCACTTCAGGTCTAAGCTCACAAGAACAAGCTCGTATCATGGGTACCGTCTTAATGATTGCTAACAATACAATTGGTGGGGAAGTTTCTGATGCTGATTTTGATGCATTAGTTGCTGCAGTGCGGTCTAATCCAACGTTATTGCTGGGGAATGGTCCGACTGTTCCAATGCCAGCAAGGTTTACCATTGATCCAGCGGTTTTGAAGATTTTGAGAGCTAGCATGCAATCTATGGATAAGATGCTGTGGAGTGCAGCATCAACAGCAACAGCGTTTATACAAGCTGCAAATGCTGGTGCAAGACAACTGATAGCTCAAGGGGGACAGGCTCAAGATCCTTCTTCAGGAGCTTTGGTAACTGGGCTGAGAGACGCAAGAGTTGTAAAAAGAAGCTCAGCGGGTAATAATGGTTTAGATATTTTTGCCGGAGCTCAAGGTACTTCGGATGGGGTGTCGTTAGTTAATGTTGTTGAACTTTTACCAACAAAGACAGCATTAGCCGTATTAAGTGCCGCGCAAGATGCTGCGGTGCGCATTGCATCTGACGTACGTTCTAATGTGTTGAGTACCCTGGCGATTACAGATAGTAATGCTGCATTAGCAGCCCCCGCTGATCCAAAAGTTGAATTAGAGAGCTTTGTCAGGATCTATAAGCAGGAGGTTGGAAGCCCGCGAGCAGGTTTATTATTAAGTCAACTTAGAGCAAATATTGAATCGATTAAGGGGACGGGTCATTTTCAACAATTTGCAGACGTTCCTGCTGAAAAAGCAAAAAAAGGATTTGAAAGAATTACCCCCGGTTTAATGGAGCTGTGTGATCTTGGTGAACATTTAAAGCTGTTGTATAGTGCTAATGAAAATGATGAAATGATCATGCCACGCTTGGTGGATTATATTTTAAACAGTAAAAATGGACTGGCAAGCAAATTATCATATCGGACCAATGGAGCTCCAGGAACTAAAAGACCGTTTGGCAGTATGAAAGATGGTACAAATGCTGAGGTATACAATAAATATCTAATTGAACTTGGAAAACAGTTAGATACGTACCTAACAAACATGCGTGATTTTGTGATGGGCCTTGTAAGACCCCAAGCATCAAGGGTTCAAGAACTTGATGATGAAGGAAATGGATTAATGGCAAAGGCCTTATCGAACACAAACTTGGCATCTATGTCGGATTCTGTATCTATGCGTCAAGCGCGCATGGGTAAATCTGGCCTTGATGCCAGGAACCTAAGTTTAGGTGGGGTATCTGGGGATCGGATAGATTTAGAGATGCCATTGTTTGTGCAGGTGAATGGAAATATAACGTCGGCCAAAACTACAGATGCACTTACGGGGTCAGTTGCCTATCACTTAGGCAATACGGTGATTGGAGCCATTCAAGCCTATGCAAACAGCGGCGTTGGCTTTGGAATTGAAGGTCATCAGTTAGAAACGTCGATGCTTGTGTCTCATAACGTTGGTGCGTTCTTTATCGAATGTCAGTTAGGAACTGTGTCTGCGGATCAAGTACACATCAGTGATTGGTCTGGGATGAGGGCGCAGGTGACCGTGGGGGTAGATACTCAGTTTGCATCTCCATTCCTTCAAGTGACTCACCGTCAATTAGATCGTAACGAGATGATCTCATTGAATGAAACCACAGCCTATGTCGGTCTAGACATGGATATTGGTGCGTTCAAGACAGAGGCATACACGTTGAACTCTCGCCTGCTAAGCAAGGTTGGATACGGCGCTTTGAACTGGAACGAAGGGTCTAAGTTCTTGGGGGCAACAACAGGATTCAGTGGTAGCGTTGAATGGTCAGGTGCTTTATGCTTGAACAGTGGCATAAGCTTCAGTACCCATTTGAACTTAGACACAACATCCAAAGTGTCCATTGGCCTGCAAGTGAGCGTGGAGCATTAATTGGAAGAGTCCAAAGTTTTGTGTAAACTCTAAAAAGGGCATTAAATTCTACCCTCAAA
>CAZMBF010000022.1:0-9569 GCA_964564365.1 uncultured Alphaproteobacteria bacterium | reverse complement strand
AAAGGATACACGTCATTCCTGGGTTCCACCCCAGTTCAAACTAGGCTATACTGTCACAGCGCTGTAACCCTATAACCAGAATCATATTCCCGTACCAGATCGATCCCAAAAGGGATATCTGAATTTTCTGTCCAATCCACCTTTAACCTATCACACGTCAGTTAACAGTTTATGAAAAAACCTCCCGAAGGAGGTGTTTTTTAGAAAAAGTTCTTTAGCCAATTTTTAAAGTCCGACAGCCACCCCTCTGGCCAGCGCTTATCAACTTGCTTTAGGGTTTCTTGATCAAATGTCAACCCTAACTCTTTGGCCTTTTGATCGTTCAGAACACGACTTGGTTCATTGACAGTCACCATGGGAATGGATGATACTGGCTCGCCCTTTAACAAGCGAATTACCATTAATCCGGTTGCTCTACCAACTTCATACTGGTTAACACCATAGGCAGCCAAAGCACCATACTTTATTAATGCAGTATCACTTGTAAATGCGGGTACTTTACGTTCATCAGCCACGCGCACAACGTCACCCCATTCGGATGCCACTGTATTGTCGTTGCTCACAAAAAAGGCATCCACGTCACTCATTTTGCGAGCCGCATTCTCAACCTCTTTTGGACTGTTCACAACACCAAGAACAACACTCAGCCCAAGTTTTGCAGCGGCTGATTGCACATCATGCAAGATCCGCAAAGAGTTCGCTTCTTCCGGGTTGTATAGAAATCCAATCGTCTTCATTTTTGGATACAGCAAATGGAAAAACTTTAGTTGAGGATATGCCGATACAAAGTTGGAAACCCCTGTCACGCGACCTTCTGGTTTTTCTGTTTTTTTTAAAAGCCCAGCCCCTACCGGATCCGTCACCGAACTAAATACCAAGGAAGCCTCCGGCGCCATATTCTTCTTTACGCTTTGAGCAATACTTGTCCCTATAGCTACGTGAATCTTATTTAGCTTTTTAGCTTTAGAATCTTCTAACCCTTGAACACTAATTAAATTCCCACCCTCGGTTTCAACTTTAATATGCACGGTTTTTTCTGGCACAAAGCCTTGTGCTTTTAACTCTTTGATTAACCCTACACGGGTTTCATCAATTGCTGGATGTGTTGGCATACTGACAACATACCAGGTTGGTCCGTAAACAAACGCCCAAAGACCTGCCACTAAACCAAGGGTACTTATTCCCGCAGACAAAGCAATTTTTCTTATTCGTTTCATTGTTTCTTGCTCCTTCGTTAATTACCGTGACACTGCATCACGGATCAATTTCACAGATTCATTCAATCCATATAACGCAAAGAAAGACCCCATTCTTGGACCTTGCTCTTGCCCTAACAACACCTCATACAATACTTTAAACCAAGCCTTCAGATCTTCAAAGGGGTATTTTTTTCCGATCTCATACACCTGGTATTGTACGTCTTCTGTCGTTGCTGTTTTAGGCATGTTTTCTAACGTGTTTGCTAATTCAGTTAACGCATCAACTTCAAACTCAACAGCTTCACGGTATTGCTTTTTAGGCACAATAAAGTCTTTATAATATTGTATCGCATAGCTCAGCAAACGATTCGTAAACGGAGCCTTCTCTGGCGTCAGCTCTGGATTGTATCGAGTTAAGAACTGCCATAACACCGACTTATCTTCTGTATTACATACACCAGCAAGGTTTAACAACATATTAAAACTGGGTCCATTTTCTGACTTTGGTGGATTGCCACCATGAATATGCCACACTGGATTATCCAAACGCTCTTTCGAAGTTTGAGCCTCAAACTTTTCAATCCATGTTAGATAATCATCAACTTGTCGGGGTATTACATCAAAATGAAGCTTCTTAGCACTCTTGGGCGATTGAAACATATACAACGCTAAGCTTTCATGAGGTGCATACGTCAACCAATCCTCCATGGTTAAACCATTCCCTTTGGATTTCGAGATCTTTTGCCCTTCACCATCTAAGAACAACTCATAGTTAAAGCCTTCGGGTGGTTGCCCCCCCAATACACGAACGATTTTAGACGCAAGCTTTACCGAATCGATCAGGTCTTTACCCGCCATCTCATAGTCCACTCCAAGGGCCGCCCAACGCATTGCCCAGTCGACTTTCCACTGTAATTTACACGCACCTTTGAAAATTGAAATCTCAACCTTTTCATTTGTTTCAGGGTCAATATATATAACAGTGCCATTGGATGAATTGCGCTCAATCATCGGAACCTGTAAGACAATCCCAGTGCGTGGACAGACAGGTAAAAATGGACTGTACGTGGATTGACGTTCTGTCCCTAATGAGGGCAGCATGATATCCATAATCGCATCGTAATTATCCAATACGGCTTGTAGCTTTTCATCAAACTTACCGTTTGTATAATAATACGTTGAACTTTGAAATTCATATTCAAAGCCAAACGAGTCCAAAAACGATTGCAGCATGGCGTTGTTATGTTCACCAAAGCTGTTAAATTTCTCAAAAGGGTCTGGCACCTTCGTTAAAGGTTTTCCTAGGTGTTTGGCAACTAACTCTTTATTAGGAATATTATCTGGAACTTTACGTAATCCGTCCATATCATCCGAAAACGAAAACAGTTTTGTTGGAATATCCGACATTTGTTGAAAGGCTTTTCGCACCATGGTGGTACGCGCAACCTCTCCAAATGTTCCAATATGGGGTAAACCCGAGGGACCATATCCTGTTTCAAACAAAACATATCCCTTTTTAGGTGGGGCCTGACGATAGCGTTCAACTAACTTTTGCGCTTCGATAAATGGCCATGACCGACCTATAATTTGACTCATTTTAATTCCTTTCCTATATAATTGAGCTATTGCCAACTGCATTAAGAAACGTTTACAAGGAAAATGCAATATATTTTTGAAATTATATAGTGTGGTTTATTCCTTATTAGTTAAGGGAACTACTACATTATCTTTAATCCTTTGGGATCAGGCATTGCCTTCCGTATCATTTCTAAAGTCACCTCGTCCCACGTATTATTCCAAATTAAAATACGTTTTAAGGGTGACGATGATTGCACTAAGTTCAAAAAGGCATACACATTTAGAACTCCCGTTGTATGCAACCTGATCTCTTCAATCCCCCAATCCGTTTTTGCAAGTTCCCTTATATATGTATTAGTATCAATTTTGTTAGATCCCGAAATTAACAGCGTATGAATGCCAAGCTTTTTGTCTTTTAGCTCTGCTATTTTCTCTGCAATAACAACAGATGCTATACGAAAATTATAATAGTGTAATTCTAAAATTACTTTACGCTCGTATTCTTGGGGCTCGGGACTCACCCACGCTAAATCCGAAGCAGCTGGAACCGTTGCGTCCTCGATAAATAAATTACGAATCGACTGACGAAACACCATCAAAATACCAATCAAAACGCATACGATCATATAGATATATATTTTTTTCATCATATTGCTCTTTTTTAGTTTTGTTTACATCCCATAAACTTTTTCTTCTTAAACTAGTTTACATGAAAATGAATCAAAACATAGCGCAGAAAATTACCACGACCACAACGGTAACCACTGCAATACAACAAGCTTTGAAGGTTTTGCATATGGCTAACCTAGAACTTGCAGACTATTTACAAAGTGAAGCATTAGAAAATCCATTTCTAATGGTGTCTACAAACGACACAACAGCTCAGCTAAACAATCAACCCACCACCGACAGTCTGTGGCAAGACACATGGGAAACAGGCGAATATAATTCATCGTCTGATGATTCTGATGGCCCATTATGGGAACGAACATTGGTTCAACCCTATGACATTAATCAACAGATTGTATCTCAGATTAACCTAAGCTTCACGAACCCAAATGAACACCGAATAGCCATGATATTATTTGGCTTACTTGACGAACGTGGTTTTTTTTCAATTGATATTAAGATTCTATCAAAGCATTTGAATACATCCCCCAAACTGGTTGAATCGATTTTAACAACATTAAAAAGCTTTGAACCTGCTGGGATTTTTGCATCCAATTGGAAAGAATCCGTCTTGTTACAACTGATGGATCAAGACGAAGATGTTGAAACATATGCTATCATTTTAGATAACTTTCAAGACATTTTGCAAGGCAAGCTCTTGCGGATTCAAAAAACATATGCCCTAACTTCTGAAGCAATTTATACAGCCCTAAAGCGAATCAAGAACATCGATCCTTATCCCTTAAAAGAAAAGGAACTGAATGAAGTTATACAATTAAAAATTCCAGATGTAATTGTAATCAAAGACCTCACAAAGGGATGGTTGATATTCTTAAATCACGACACGCTACCCAAAGCGTTAGCCGACTGGGAGTATTATCAAAAAATCAAGTCTGAGTGTTCTTTAGAAGACGAAAAATCATTTGTTCGGGACTCGTTTCAACGCGCGAATTGGTTAGTAAAGGCAATGGATCAGCGCTGTCAGAATATTCTTAAGATCTGCGAATCTTTGGTTACAAAACAACACAATTTTTTAGAGTATGGTACGAAGTTTCTCACTCCAATGACGTTAAAAGATATTGCAACTGACGTTGGGGTTCACGAAAGCACCGTAAGCCGGGCCATTAGCCATAAATACATACAAACCCCCCAAGGAATATATCCATTAAAGTACTTTTTTACTCAAGCAATTCAAGGAAGCTTTCAGGACTATTCTGCAGAATCAATCCGGAATCAAATCCGTCAGTTAATTCAAAACGAGACATCTCCGTTATCTGATGATAAGATTGCTGAAATGTTAAACAATTTGGGTGTTGACATTGCGCGCAGGACTGTTACTAAATATAGGGAAAGTATGTCGATTCCTTCGTCACCCAAACGACGCAGGATACAAAGAATAACATCTATTTAATGAAACGAGGTCAGCATGAAAATACAAGTTGCCGGCAAACACACAAACATTGGTGAATCTTTCGACCACTATATGCAAGATACACTAAAAAATGCCATGCAGAAATACTTTGACGATCCGATAGCAGCCCATATAACAATTGAGAAAAAAGGACATCAATTTCACACAGAAATCACATCCCACGTATCTCATGGGTTCGATATCGTTGTAAAAGGTAACGACAATGATCCTTACACCAGCTTTGACATGGCCGTAAGCCGCGTGAAATCAAAATTAAGCCGTCACAAGACACGCTTAAAAGACCATCGACACAGAGCCCCCAACATTAAAGTTGAAATGGCTCAAAAATATATTTTGGATGGGCTGGAAAAAGAAGAACAAACAAAACACCCCAGCATTATTGCAGAAGTAAAAATCGAAATTCAAACCCTATCTGTCGGCGATGCCGTCATGCAGATGGACTTAAAAGACCTTCCTGTGGTATTGTTTAGAAACCCAAGCAACAACCAAATAAACGTTGTATTCCGTCGAACCGATGGCAACATTGGCTGGGTGGATCTACATAATATTGAAACCTCGTAAGAACACATGAAACTTTTATTTTTAGGGGATATTGTCGGAAAATCTGGCAGAACTGCTGTTTTGAAGCATATCCCCGACCTAAAACGTGAACACTCACCTGAGTGTATTATCGTCAATGCAGAAAACGCAGCTCATGGGTTTGGAATCACAAAACCTATGGCTGAGGAATTATTCGCCGCAGGTGTTGATGTTGTCACAACTGGAAACCATGTATGGGACAAAAACGAGATATTAGCTTATATTAGCCAAGAAAAACGTGTTTTGCGCCCACACAACTATCCCCCTCACCTGCCGGGGAGTGGTCTGTGTGAAGTTGAAACTCTACGCGGGCAAAAGATCGTTGTCATCAACATCATGGGGCGCTTGTTCATGGAAACGCTGGATGATCCGTTTGCCTGCATCGATACCCTTTTGAAACCCTATAACTTAGGTCGAAATGTTCATACAATATTCGTTGACTTTCATGCCGAAACCACCAGCGAAAAACAAGCATTCTGCCATTATGTAGATGGCAGAGTTTCTGCCGTTGTGGGGACTCATACCCACGTTCCAACGGCGGATGAACGCATTTTCCCTAAGGGCACGGCCTTTCAAAGTGATGCTGGCATGTGTGGAGATTACTTCAACTCTGTGATCGGCATGCAAGTGGGTGGGTCTTTAGGCAAATTTCTAAAGCGCATCCCTTATGAACGTATGCAACCCTCAGAAGGTGAAGGTACCGTTTGCGGAACTCTGATCACCGTGGGCACCCATGGGTTAGCCACGTCTATCGAAAGCATCCGAGCGGGAAAACCATTGTAGAAGTATATTAATTTCACCATATTAGTTAGTTACCTGCAAAGTGCTAACGGGATGTATGTGTTTGATGAACTTGCGCATTGAATTTATTATTAGGCTCCTTCGCGTTCCGCTCAGGAGGCTTTTCACAGCCCACCCAACCTGGATGAAGCCCGTTGGGCTTCACTGCGGTTTTCCCACCCCCGGTGCGCATGCGCGCCGCTTAAATATCATGCGACCACCGGGATCATGCCAATTTGCTTGATCTTTACATTCCTTCACCGTATAGTAGCCCCATGAAAATTACCGTCCCCATCACCGCCAAAGGTCAGCGTTTAGACGTATTTCTTGTAACCCATTTCGAAGGGCATGCGGCGCCATACAATTTGTCACGAACACGTATTAAAACCTTGATCAGTGAAGGCTGCATCAAAATGCCTAAACGCCACAAAGTGTTTACCAGTCAAATACTCCAAGGAAATGAAGAGATCTTTTTAACCATTCCTGACTCTGTTGAAACCTCGTATGAAGGTGAAGATATCCCTTTGGATATCGTCTTTGAAGATGAGCATATGATCGTATTGTACAAACCCGTTGGAATGGTCGTACACCCTGCCCCAGGCAACCCTAATGGTACCTTAGTGAATGCGTTGATTCATCATTGCGGCGATTCCTTAAAAGGTATTTCAGGCGTAAAACAACCTGGGATTGTCCATCGATTAGACAAGCAAACCCAAGGTCTGATGATGGCCGCAAAAACAGAAGACGCCCATAAAAAGCTTTCTGATATGTTACGTGACCACGTCATTGACCGCAGATATTTAGCCCTTGTGTGGCGCCCATTTGACGAAATGACTGGCACCGTAAACGCTCCCATTGGGGTCAGCTTTCACAATCGCCAAAAAATGGCCATCCACAGCAAAGGTCGAGACGCCATAACCCATTACACCGTATTACAACAAACGGCTCAACTTGCGTTGGTTGAGTGTAAACTTGAAACGGGACGCACCCACCAAATTCGATTACACATGGCACACTTAGGCCATCAAGTGTTAGGCGATGAACTGTACGGCAATCCACCCAAAGGATTAAAGCTGGAGCAAAAATCCTTTTTGAATGACCATTTTAGCTCAATCCATGGCCATGCGCTAGCCTCTTATAAGCTCTGCCTTACCCACCCCATCACCCAAGAACTTCTGTCGTTCGAACGACCCATTCCTGCTAATTTTGTGGAAACGCTAGACTATTTTGTGTAAGAAGTTACCTTAGCTAAAAAAACGACTCAACCATCCTCTTTTTCCTAAGTTTTTACGATGTATATCTACCACCTCACAAACTTGATGCTGACTCATTAATGCTTCAAGCTTTTTAACTCCATGCTGCATTTTATATGTTACTTCTTCTTTATATAATGGGTAAGCGTTATAAAATACTACTGTTTTATTAGGCTCTACATTCAAAATTAAAAGGTCTTGAGGGAAGTTTAATGGTATATCAATAAGCCATGCACAGAAATCAGTATTAGGAGCGAATGGCGTGGGTTCCCTTCCAATACCTACTGTGTGACCAGACCATAGCCATGTACTATTATTATATGGATATTTGGCCAATGTTTCCAACTGATCAAACGGCCAACTGTTACGAATATCCCTTAAGTCAACTTCTGTAAGTTTCCAGTTAGGGGGTAAACACAACATTAATTCACAAAAAAATAGATTTTCTCCGCCCAGTTCTTTAGGAGGAGTCATGGGTAAATTACTCATTCCACACGTAACCAAAGTAAAATAATTTCTTTCTGAGCTTGGAGAAATTACACATATATTAATTTGATTTAATGCTGAATTTTCTGATCCATTTTTATTTATTACAAATGAGATTGGACCAAAATTTTTTTCAATATGTTCAATAACTGACGCTGTACTCTTTTGAGTTTTCAAGCACTCTAAAACCTGTGAGGATGTCAAATCTTTCTTGGTAATGTCTATTTCTTTCCCCACCAATATACTAATAAAAGATTCAAAAGTTTCTGCCACATAGATTAACCCCGAATCAACGTCAAAATATTCATGAGCCCAGAAATATATTTTAGGCTGCAAATCTGATTTACCATTTTCGTAGAAAAGTAGTAAATAATCACCCTCACCTGTAACTGCAAAGGGAACAAATAGCTCATTTTGAGGAAAATGTGATGGACGCTCAAAATAATTTATTAAAATGCCCTCTAATGACTAAGGGTGAAAAGAAAGAAATGCATGCACCCCTGTTTCGTAAGTATTCGATATGCCTGGTAGCTTTACGTTAAACACATTGTCTTTGGGATAGCCATGGTCATTTTCTTTTACAAGATCAAAAAGTAAAGAAGGTAATTTAACGCCTAAGGTTTTTTCTACTTCATGAAACTGGTCCATAGATATACCCCCCCGTCCACCTTTCATCTGCAGGTTAGAAGCGATCATATCTTTGACTCCCTTGTTGATGTATTGGATGGGGCGTGTAATGATGGATCCATTCAGGAACTAACTGAAGTCTGGAAGCGTCTTCGTGGCTTGGATGCCAAAGAAATTCACCTATTTTTACATGCCCCTCATTAATATTTGACAGCATTTCAGTGATTAGTATCAACATTTGATCCTTCGATAACTCCCTTCCACGCTTAGCATATGAATCTTTTACCCATTCAATCATATCTTTGGGATGCATAGTTGCCTGGCTCCAATTATTTTCTAAGGTTACTATTAGCACAGTAGACGTATGAAATCTATGATTTTGAAAGAAAGAAGTTGTACATTAAGGCGCAGGTTTGCCCCTGCTTGCCACTTATGTGGCATTGTGGGGCAAAGGGGGCCGTAATTTTTACCGCTAGGGTGTTTTACAACGTCTGTGCAATCTCGCGTGCGGTATCCACCATTCGGTTCGAGAATCCCCATTCGTTATCATACCATGATAATACGCGAACGAACGTCCCCTCCATCACTTGGGTTTGCGTTGCATCAAATGTCGAACTTGCGGGGTTATGATTAAAGTCAACAGACACTAACGGCTTGGTATTATAGCCTAAGACTCCTTTTAATGCCCCCTCAGATGCCACTTTCACGGCAGCATTAATCTCTTCTGACGTCGTTGCTTTTTCTGCATCAAACTTAAAGTCAATTAACGATACGTTCGGTGTGGGTACTCGGATGGATGACCCGTCTAATTTCCCCTTTAATTCTGGCAACACCAGCCCCATGGCTTTTGCTGCACCCGTGGATGTTGGAATCATTGACATTGCTCCGGCACGAGCTCTACGCACATCCGAATGCCCAGTATCCACAAGCTTTTGATCACCAGTGTATGCGTGAATGGTACTCATA
>CAZMBF010000021.1:9189-10091 GCA_964564365.1 uncultured Alphaproteobacteria bacterium | reverse complement strand
AATTCCAGAACCAATTTTACTTTTTTACTCTATATAGGTTAACTTGACGATGCCTTGCAAACATTCCAGAAACCACACGGCGGCGACATCGAAAACTAATTCTAAAATATTATGGCTTTCATTATTTTAATCAAGCCACTCAAAAGAATATTGTTCTGGAGATCTCAGAAATGGCACGCAAGCATCTGAAACCAAAATTGATTTTCTGGAGATGTGCCGATCTTTTGATAAAGTTACGCATAGCGCTTCCAAGGGCATCAACGCAATGCTGCCCCTTTTGTAAAAAGCCAAGTTCTGAATGAAATTCAAACGCACCCAAAAGCTCAATCTCGACACCTTTAAATCCTAAGATATTTGCAGCATGTAACCCCACTAATTGTGCTTTGTGTTTCGCATCAATGATGACCTTGCTGTGCGGCGCCAATAGTTGATGTGAGGTTAGCTCATCTGCCGCTATATGTATGACTCCTCCACTACCGTTATGGGGTAGAGCGTTTATGTTAGGCTGCTTTGCATTCAAGGTAAGATCCCCAGCAAACACAGTCATAGTGCCTGTTTCGTTAGATCTGAGGCCTGAACCTTAGCCCCCTGGCGAAGCATGAAAGCTTGATTACTTTGATCTTATTGCGTAGCTATTAATAGCCTAATCAAAAAGTTCGCGGCCGCGAACTTTACACAGGTTGAAATTGTTTTTGTTGAATGTTTAAAGATATAACGCCCGGGGCTACCATCTTTATATACTTCATCAACGGATGGTATAGTTTTTGTAAAATGTATGTGGACGCGTAAGGGTTAGGATGGATCATCACGCAGGTGGTTTCGTTAATATTCAAAAAAGCTTCTTCAAACCATGCCATATAGATACTATACCCGAACTCATCGTAAACAAGCTTGCGAAGCCT
>CAZMBF010000021.1:0-9179 GCA_964564365.1 uncultured Alphaproteobacteria bacterium | reverse complement strand
CAACTGTTCGGATTCCCCTGATTTAATGAATGAGATTTCAGTAGATTGAGTACCATTATCTGATTCTAACGATTGAATGCGCTCTGCCGCTTTGTCAGAAGAGTACCACCCCTCCTCTACAGCCTTTTTAAAGAAAGCAACAGGATTTTTGATGTTGTGATCTTTCGAAACAATCGCCTCACGATAAAACTTCAAAGCATCACGCAATCGATCATCGGTATAATTTTCCCACAGAGTTTCTGCAGTTGGAGTATCCCCCATAATTTGAACGACAAGATCTTTTACACTTGGGTCTCGATCAGAAAGCCATACCGCTGAGGGTGTATCAGCAAGAACCGCGGCCCCAACATTTGCTTTTGTGACCTTAAAGGCAATGCGCTTAATTTTTCGGCTTTCTTTTTGCTCTAACATCGTGATATTTAGGTCGGTTTTAGCATTGATCTCTTCAATCGCCTTGTTCAGAACTTTTGACTTGTACAATGAATAGGTTTTAGAGTATGAGCTGTTTTCACCAGATGTGATAGAGCACATCTTTTCCCACTCAATCCAAGGCGTAACTATCGAGGATGCTTTTTTAGAGCTAAGTTCTTCCATTGCAAACTCCCAAATAATCAAGGAATCTCTGCTTTCTAGGTCCCCTTGCACATCTAAATCGATTTTGGCATAAATATTGGGGTTGTATAAAACTTCTCGCAAGAACTTTCCAAAGGAATATTCAATAATACCACTTTTAATGGACACATCTGCTAAACATGCCGACGATACCCATTTGTTTTTGCGGTCTTTTTCAAGAATGTTCCACTTCACATTTTCACGGGTTAAGCCTGCTAAGGCTTCTTTTAGACGGTCATTCATATGGCTATCCGCCGACCAATTTAAACTGTGCAACAGATCAGACACGGTGTACATATGGTATTTGTCTTCTTTAATGGTCGGAAACGCTTTATAGATGAACAGGTTAAAGATTTTCTTTTGGATCATCGTTAAGCGCGAGCTGGAATGCACGGTTGCCGTATGTTTTAGCAACAACCGCTTAGAAATTTCTATGGAGGAAGATGTCATCTATAAATCACGCTCATATTACACTCACCATTTATATGGTTTAATCAAAAACACTCCCATAAGCAAGTAAAATATTGCTGGCTTGTCGACCCTACCCTTTTTATAGGGTTCAGCTACCATCTTTATAGGTTTCTACCGTTTTTCTACAGTTCAGCTACCACTTTTATAGAGTTCGACTACCTCCTCTATTGCTTTTAGCTACCAAATGGTCAGGTGTTCCCTACCATCTTTATAGCCTTGGGCTACCATACTTATACGGTTCGACTACCATTTATATAGGTATAGACTTTTAAAAGGTCTGTTTTTATTGGGGATTTCAAAAGTCTTTAAATACTTAAATACTATAAACAGTTTAAATAATAAAGATTAAACTTACTTAAATCTTTAGGTTATAGAGTTTTCATCTTCAAATTCAATTATTTCAGGAATATTACCCTCTAACACTTTGGAAATCGGCTGTAATCGTAACCCACAAGCTTCCAAAAAAACAATCCCATAGGATTCATACAGTTTTTTAAGTTTCAGAACAGTAGATAGCTTTGTAGGCTTTGGATAGGAATATAAGTCTTTAGATTCCATGCGCAAGACCGTAGATTCAGCAATTCCAGTTAAACGCGAAATATCTTGTAGTTTAAAGCCTAATGCATACCGCGCTGCTTTTAACTGAAAGGTTGTTATTTCATGTGTGTATTTGACGTTTTTCATCAATAAGTTACTTATTACTGGTGCTCTATACCACACATCCTTGGATTTGTTAAGTCATCAAACATTAAAAATGTTAAAAGTATAAAAGACGCTTTTTAAAATAGTGCAAATTATAGCTTTTAAGAATCTGATAATGTTTTTCTAACTAAATTTGATAAAAGATTAACCAGGGAACAAAAAGACAAACATGTTCGTTTTAAAGCGCGCTGCACTAAAAAGGGTTCCGCAACATAAGGTGAGCGCATTGAAAAAATAAGTTGCATCGTTAGAGTAATTGATGTACCTTATTTCTAGTTTAGGAAGTAGTTGCATTAAGTTCGCGGCCGCGAACTTTTTGACTGAAAGTTTACAATGACAGATTATGTGAATAATGGGCTAACACAAATGTCCATTGGAATTTTGGCTGGGGGTGTTTCTTCATCAACGGTTAGCCGTTACATCAAAAATAGCGGAATTCAACCCTTGCCAAACTCTACTAGCCGTAAATTACGGTATGGGGTTCAAGACGCAGAGCAAATTATCTCTAACATTTATACCAAGAAGTACAAATCAATTGATAAAGTGCAGACTTTTTATAACTTTAAGGGTGGCACTGGAAAAACAAGCTTGTGTTTTCAAATAGCAACTCACTTAGCATTGCTTGGGTTTAAGGTGCTGGTGATTGATGCTGATCCTCAGGGGCATTTGTCGACGTCGCTTGGAATTCGAAACGATGAAAATCATCTTACAATGTTTGATGTCATTAATGGTCACGCGACGCTGGATGATGCAATTCGCCCAGTGTTTAAGGGATTAGATTGTATTCCGGCAAACTTATCGTTAACTCGATTAGAGGTTGTTTTGAACCAAATGCCAAAACGAGAAGAGCGTATGCGAATTGCTATCGAGCCATCATTAGATCGCTATGATTTTGTATTATTTGATAGCAATCCTACAATTAGTCAGTTAAACCGTAATTTAATTACCTTTTCATCACGCTTAAATGTCGTGTGCGAAACTCAGCCTTATAGCCTAAATGGGCTCAAGATCTTGTTCGAGGACTTAGATCGTTTTTGTGATTCTATGCAAATTCAACGGCCCCGCATCAGTATTGTTCCAAACAAATATGAAGACCGCACGTCATCATCCGCAGAAGCAATGACGATTTTGCGAGAATATTATGGACAGTATATGAAGCCAGATTTTGCTGTTCGTAAGTCTGAAGATATCAATACGTCTGCGAAAACTGGGCTGCCGTTATCTTTTTTTGCAAAAAATAACTCGATTGCATTTGAAGATATCGTTGATTTGTTGCACTATATAGTTGAACAATCGTGTGAAGTAGAGAAGTAAGGGGAGGTCATGTATCATGGGGGGAAAAAATAAACATAAAATCCGTTACAAAACGCCATCAGCTGGGTTATCATCCATGGCGGCACCAACAGAGCTAACGTCTATTCGTTCAAGCTTAGGATTAGAAGGCAGCGCAGGGGATTTGTATCAAATTAAACTTGAACAGTTGATTCCGTTTGCTAAACAAGCCAGAAAGATTTTTAATCAAGAAGACATTGATGCTTTGGCTGAAACAATCAAAGAACATGGCATTCGTCAACCTTTGACGGTGATTAAAAGTTCTGTAGAAGTAGGTAAATATGAAGTCGTCAGTGGTGAGCGACGTTTGCGTGCAGCGACTCAGTTAGGGTTCGTGAAGCTTCCGTGTATTGTTTTGCAAGATGCGTCAAAAGCCAATGAAATAGCGCTTATTGAGAACCTACACCGCGCTGATTTGCACCCGGTTGAATCTGCTGAAGCGTATCAGGCCTTGATAACCTCCGGTATTTGTAATACACAGCAAGACATCTCTGATAAATTGTCTGTTTCCAAGTCTATTGTGTCAGAAACATTAAAGCTTAATAATTTGCCAGGTGAGATTAAAGCATACATTTTAGATCACAACATAAAGTCACGCGATATGTTTCGTAAGCTGTTAGCCGCTGAAACCACGGATCAGATGAAGTCGATTTTAAAAATCACACAAACACCTGCAAAATCAACTTCTATGAAATCGGCATCCATTTTAAGAATCACGCTCAGTGAGGGGCAGTACAGAATTCAGAAAAAGGCAATGAGCGTTTTAAACGCAGAACAAAAGCAGCTATTGAAATCAAAACTTCTTGAGATTATTCACTCGTTGTAAAAGTTCGCGGCCGCGAACTTTTTATCCAATACTGTTACTTTAAAAGCGGAGCGACTGCATTCTTTCTCTATAAAGGTTTAGGCATGGGATGTGAGCCTCATTTCTTTGAGAGAGGCGGCAGGCATGTATATATAGCAAGGCGTAAATAAAGTGAATATATTTAGTGAATCAAATGACTGGAGTTTCCAATGACTTTAAGTTCATTTACCGAGGGTAGATATAATTACTTTATATGAATCAGGCTATATCGCAACATTAGACGTGAATACTGAGTGTATTTTCGAGGAGTAGAGTAGCTATGATAGTACAGCCCTGATTGTATAGTCCCAAAAGGAGCAATACCTTGACCAAGTGTCCAAAACCCCCATCATGTTTTTGCTATTAGAGGAAACAATGCCTTTGCTTATAAGATTTGAGTGTTAGGACTTTTGCGTTTAGTAGAAGACTGTAATCTTTCGCATTAAACAATATAAAAGACTTTTTATTTGAATGAAGCGTTGTCTTGTGTCAGTCATATAGGTGGTTTTTAAAAAACTAAGGGCTCAGCAACGCTGAGAATATTGCGCATAAAAACTTTAATTTGCAATTGTACCGAAATGTAGATCGTTGTTTTAAAAGGAGTAAAATATGAGAATTAGTAAAAAATCTATATTATGTGTATCTGTGTTTTTAGCAAGCAATAGCAGTTTTGCGGGCATTCTGCAAAAAACTTGTTTTTATAGAAAACAAACCTCACTGTTTTCTGGGGCATTCATCGGTTCTAAATTACAACAAAGTTCTCACCCTATCTCTGGACTATCCGCGCATTGCACATCCGACTCATTATTTAACAAGAGATCTTTAGATAAAGGTTTTCCAGAATCAGTATTAGCCCACCCCCCAAAAACACATGCCATGAATCCTCGTGAAATTGAAAAAATACATTCAACACTTTTGAAAACCAACAAGATGTTGTTGGAGCGTTTGACAGCTTTGCGATCTTCATTATCTGATGATCTGCCGGAACATAAAGCTCAGCGAAAAGATGCAGAAAGAAAGAAGGAAGTGCTGGCTAATCCCGCAATGATTCAGAAACCTTTATCTTCTGCGTTAGCTGCTTCGGAAGACAATGGATTCTCTAACGCAGGGCTTAGAGGTTTGTATGTTAATAGAGTTTTTAATACGGAAGGAATAGCCCACCAAATACAGAGAGATCAACTGATTGAACTGCTGGATCTGTATCTTGCTCTGCCTCATCGTTCAATGGAGGGAATTTCTCGTGTCTTAACCGGTGAAGTTGATACTGGTAAAAGCCTGATATATGGGGATGTGTGTAAATACATTGCTTCCAAAAATGAAGATCTTACAAAGTACCGTACAATTTATGCTGATCTCTGCTCTGCAGCAAATCAACCAGCGCATATTTTCCTAAGTGAAATTGCTCAGGTCATGATGGATGAGCGGATATCTCAAAGAAGTTCCTTGCGTGATGATTTCAGGACTACTGAAGACTTTATGGAACATATTCTAAGCGCTGTTAACCCAATATATCCAGTTACTCGTGAGCAAGTGCTAGTATTAAGAGATGTATATGTTGGGATGAGCCATCGACCAAGAAACGGTATTACCAGGGTACTTGCCGCGGAAGTAGCTACCGGCAAAAGCACCATATACTCTGAAATTGTTCAGTATCTTTCTGGACAAAATAGATCTCTTAAGGAGTGTTGCGACATATACGGAAGATTAATCCATTCAAGGAATAAGCACATTATGAATGTTTTTTTTCAAATGGTTGATCAAACACCTAATTTAGATGGAATGCCACATAAAGAAGAGATAAAACAAATCAATACGCTCAATGATATCAATATTCAGAAGGCGCAAAAGGAGTCTGAATACTATTTAGACCAGCCGCCAAAACAGAAAGTTACGAATAGAGATTCTGAAACAACGGAATCTGAAGAAAATGATCTCGACAAAAGTGTCAAAAGAATATCTCGCATTTATGGGTTACTGCCAGAATACCATGGAAAAAGTATTACAGGTGTATTATCTGGGGCAACAACGAACAAAAGTCTTCCCATTTGGGGTGATTTAGAATGGGCCATAAGTAAGATTCAACAGGAAATATTTGCAGAGGGTGGGTCTACTCAGGTGGATTTAAAATATTTTCAAGACCAGTATTCTAAGCTTCAGCAATCTGATCCAAATATTTTGTTAGACGTTGCTGCTCATGCATATAAAATTACAGCACAACAATCAGCACAGTTAGCTCGGCTTTATACCTTGTTATCACAATATCACGGAAAAAGTATTACAGGTGCATTAACTGGGGCAACAACGAACGAAAGGCTTCCAATCTGGGATGATTTAGACAAAGCCATCAAAATAATCCAACAAGAGATCGCTGTAGAAGGTGACCCTGTCCAGGTAAACTTGAAGTATTTTCAGAGATTATATTGGTCATCTATGCGCTGTTATGGAACTGTTAGTAAGTAGAGTACACCTGCAAGAAAGTTATACTTAAGGTAATCATGTTTTGAAAGAAGAGGTTTATTGAAATGAAGATATCAAAAAAAATATTAGTATATACAGCAATGTTTCTAACAAGTGAAAGTGAGGTTTTTTCTTCCTCTCTGAATATATTTTGGCAAGGGACTCAGCGATCTATGACCCAAGGTTCACGAAAAATCACTACGTGTGCGAGCCCAACAACTATTCCCACCAGATTATATAGTCAGAACAGCGGGGGGCGTGATTTAAATGTAACCGTCAAAGTAACCCCGCTATATCTGGAAAGAGGGTTGGATTTCCTGGGCTATTTAAATCAATTGCGGGACGAAATCATGGAGTTATCTGATCAAAATGTAAAGATGATTAATGAGCTGCGTCGATATATGAATGGTATTAGTCCGCTGTCTGAGCAAGCCAACAAAGGCGGTCATTTTCTCCACCCCCATCAAAGCAAAGAAGGAAAATTTTCAGGACAGCCTCAGCCAAAGGTAAAAACAGAAAAGAGGTTAGCTTTAATTACCCCAATTAATCAACAAAACTCCTTAGCGGTTCTTCAGCAACATAACCCAGAATTAGAGCAGATGACTCCAGAACAAGATAATGGATCTTTATCTGCTGAGTCACTCGGACAGGAGGTTTCTCCGAAAAAAAACGCACATAACAAGGTTAATGATGATCTGAAAAATAAGTATATACAGAGGCAAGATCTGTTTGCAGATCGAATTTTAGAAGCATCTAATCAAAAATTAAATCGGGCTGAAGTTGTTGCAATATTAGATTTATATACAAGTTTGGTCAGGTACACTAAAGAGTCTATTACGAAGGTATTAAATGGTTCTACTGATACGTCACAAAGCAATACCTACAGCGCCGTTGTGCGACATGGAAAATCAAAAGACTTGACGCTTTCTTGGTATCGCGGAGTCTATACTCAACTGTGTGAAGTGTTTGAAAACAACCCCACAGATAGTATAAGTAAAATAGCTGCAACTGTCATCAGAGAATCTCGGAGTCTTTTTCGCAAGAGAGCGAAAACCCGAGATGACTATCTTTACAATATCGTCATAGGGGCGCATCCTCTGTATCCGGTTTCTCCAGATGAGGTCGGCTTATTACTTGATGCATATCAAAATCTCAGGGCATGGAAAAGAGAGGTAGTTACAAAAGTTTTAAATGGGAGTACAAATTCTTCAAGTAGCAATACTTACGCTGCATTTGTTAAGCATGCGGAAGCAAATAATTTATCCCTAAATTTTTACCGCCATGTATATTCGAAGTTGTGCAAATCTGAGGAAGGGGCAGAATTGTTCAACAAAATTTGCAGAGATAACAATATCACAGATACAGAGATTGAGCAGAATGATGCATCTCATCAACCAAATTATCAGATTGAAAAGGAAGAGAGATTAGATAGAGATCTCGCGTATAGCGAAGAAGAGAATACTAATTCAAACGCTGATGAAGAACAGATCGACCATAATATTTCTAGAACAAGAGGTTCGGCTCTTCCTGAGGAGGAAAACAATGATGAGATCTTCTCCAAAGGAAACTATACCATTACAACAAAAGAGAAAAAACTTCTGAGACGCCTTTATGCTTTACTTCCTGAATTTGATGCAAAAAAGATTACAAAAGCATTGTCGGGAACTACTAAAAATCAATCACTACCCGTATGGGATGCATTGTTAGAAGCGATTGATCAAATTAAAAATGAAGCAATTAAGGACGGAGATGATACATTAATCAATTTAAAGTACTTTCAAAGGCTACACTGGGCGTCTGTTCGGGTTACAGGAAAAAGCGGCAGCCTCAAAAACACTCCTGTGCCTCCTCAAGAAGAGGAACGTGAATCTGAAATGAAGTATATCCCCGCTACCATGCCGAAGGTTAAAGTTAAATCACTCAAAACAGCGAAGAAGGATATACCCAGTGCCAAATCGAAATCTAAGAGTAAAGCATCTGCCATGAAAGAGTCACTTCCTGCTAAAAAAAAGAGAAAGATTAAATCCTCAAGGGGGTTGAGTGGTTAATGTAACAATGATTGGTAGATATATATGAGGTATTTTCGATTGATAAAGCACATTATACTACACATATTTTTAATGTGTAGTATCTATGCCCGCGATTTTCCAGATGGGGTTATAGGTATTGCGGATTTTGACTTCTTTAAAGAAAGACTGCCCAGTGGTAGCAAAGGTATATATCAGATATATACCTTACATGGGGGGGAGTATCTTATGAAATATCTAGGTAGCGCAAAAGATATTAATTTACGATTGTTTTATCATTATAAAAGTAACGTTCTTGTTCCGGGCGACAAAGTAAGTGCCATACTTTTTGATGCAGACGTAAGACAAAAAGAAATTCTGAAGTATGAAAAGACTTTAATTGAGCGCCACGCTCCCCCATTAAACAAGCATGCAGGAGCACCAGGAAGACCTTGGCGGTGTGAACAGATTTCCAAGTTAGACTTTTTTCTGAAACACAATGAACCTTTTTTAACACCTGAAGGAAAAGTGCAGATTCAAAAGATTTTATCAGGAAAAAATGTTAAGCTGGGTAGATCCCTGCTAAGAATAATGATGGTATTCAAATAAAACGATTGAAACAATTAGAAGAAGAGAATCGAAAGCTGAAGCAACTTGTGGCTGATTTAAGTCTGGATAAGAGGATGTTACAGGATGTCTTTCAAAAAAAGCCTAAAGCCTGCCTGTAAGATAAAGATTGTTGAGGAAATGATCTG
>CAZMBF010000020.1:3534-10256 GCA_964564365.1 uncultured Alphaproteobacteria bacterium | reverse complement strand
TCCTTACAGATCAAGAGAGACATAGGCGTTATTGTTATTATGTGCGATCGTCTTGTATGAGTTAGTGCGCTCTCTTGTTCTCTGTTCTAAAAATTTTGCCTAAAGGATATTCTCCTGTATCGAATACAAACTTGGAATGTCGACCATAACCTTTCCATTCAGTCGTATCATTAAAGTCTCTAGAATATCTTTATTTTGTTCTAAGATCTTTACGACATCAAAAAACACCTCTTGTTTGGGAAACTTTGATAATCTAGAGGTAAGCAGACTGTAATCAATAGGATGACATAACTGCATAAATGTTTGACGTTTTGTAGATAGTGTTAACTGATTAATTAGCTCACAAAAAGCAAGGGTTTGTGGATCTAATGCCGCAGGATATAAATGTATTGAGGCCTTTCCGGTCAAAACAAAATATTCTAATAAATGTTTAAAATCATTTTGTAAAAACTCTCTAGAGAATCCACATTCTACACCGTAAAATATTTCAATTTTATTAGGAGCTGTATTAGCCCCAAACGAAATAATATACTTCGAGAGATCTGAAGTCGTTGAACTTGAATAGTGTCTTTTGTGCTTTATCACAGTGTTATGCATTTTATAAACTCCCAACTAACTTCTACCAAAATTAATGCGAACGTTTAAAAGAGTATATCGTGCTTAATTACCTAATATGCAACCTACGTATATTATACGTAGAAGGTTTTCATTCTAATCTGTGTTGGTTTACGCTTTGTTAAGAAATGATTCGTTATGCTTTTATTATTCAAGGTGACGGTGTTATGAAACAGTGGTTTGTATATGGGGTGATATTCTTGATTGCGGGGTGTGGTACAAATTCCGAATCGTTGGATGCGTCCAAAGAATTAGATGGGGAAACAGGCAGCGAGCAAAAGCAACCTGGTCTGGGGATTGATTTAGACCAGATGAAGCAGTCTCCTTTTTTTCATGAATTTGATGTGGACCTGTATAATCCCAATCCCTTACAACGTGCGGATACGTTTACATTATCAAGTGCTGATACGTATAAAATTTCCTTAAAAACATTAGATTTTTTAGAGACCCCTAAACGCTTTTCATTAGTGAAAGCCAGCAATATTTTGGAAAAAGGAATCCCAAAGGTTATCGCTCCACTAGGATATAAGGTAACGGTAAAGGTGCAGGGAAATGAGGTGATTGCAGAAATACAATCAACGACAGAACCCAAGGAGCCACCTAAACTTACACCCATTATGATTGGAAATGACGACATTATTGTTGGGGATATAACTCCTTTAAAATTACAGGCGGCTGGTCTGCAGAAAGATGTATCGTTTTCAGAACACACGTTAGGGTTATCATCAAACGTGCATGGAACAAACCGTTATCTTACCTATCATGCAGGACATTGGATAACACAAGTTGCTCAGCAGCAGGTTGGGAAATATACTCTAATAAGTGCACAGACCGGGCTTAGACAAACTATCCGTGACGTTGGAGTAGTAAATTGTTCGGTTCAAGGCATTTACCAGCTGCATGATGCAGCCTATGTAAATGTGCTGACCTGTAAGTATACGCATCCCTGGATAGATGGTGTTGAGCAATGGCATGTTATGGTGAGCTATTCGTTGAATTCATTTAAATCAGTTGCGCTTGGAATGGGATGGACAGGAAAACTGAGCACAGATTCCATGGTATCAGTTGGCGTGGTATCGTCACAACTTGAGGTAAATTTGAGTGTACTCGTAACACTCAATCCTTAACGACAACTCCTATCCCATCCCATCAAGAGGCCGCCTAATCTGTCTCATATGTATTGAACTTGCACAACAATCAAAAAAGAGCTGGACAATCATGGATATCCCTGCTATAAGGGTACATCTTTTGGGTAATTAGCTCAGTCGGTAGAGCATCTGACTTTTAATCAGGGGGTCACAGGTTCGAATCCTGTATTACCCACCACCCCTTTTTCTACAAATACATGCACTCACATTGTGTGAGTTTACGTCATTTAACTTACGATCTCACGAGCTATGCGGCTCAAGGGCGCTTTACGCGCCAAGTGGCTTAAAAGCCACTCTCAAATCGCCTTGCGATTTGCTTGAGCCGCATAAGAACTTAAACGTAACACACCTTTTTCAGGGCATTAACGACTTTTTCGGTGCTGGGCAATGCCAACTTTTCAAGATTTGCGGCATAGGGCATGGGCACATCTTCGCCCGTTACGCGAAGCACAGGGGCATCTAGATAATCAAAGGCATGCTCCATAATTTGCGCGGTTATTTCCGCCCCAATCCCTGCATAGGGCCAACCCTCTTCAACTGTCACCAATCGATTCGTCTTTTTCAAAGACTCCACAATCGTGTGTGTATCTAACGGACGAAGCGTTCTAAGGTTAATCACTTCAACAGATTTTCCGTATTCCTGTTGCATGATTTCTGCCGCTTGTAACGCATAATCTAAGGGTTTCGAGAATGACACAACGGTTACATCCTGTCCCTCTCTCATAATCTTTGCTTTTCCGATAGGCAATACAAAGTCATCTCCTTTAGGGGCTTGGAACGACCGACCATACATCAGTTCGTTTTCCAAAAACACCACCGGGTTTGGATCGCGTATCGCGGCCTTTAACAACCCCTTTGCATCCTCGGCGTCATAAGGTGCAATCACCTTTAACCCAGGACAGTGCGCATACCAGCTGGCATAACATTGGGAATGCTGAGCCCCCACGCGTGATGCCGCGCCATTGGGCCCTCTGAATACGATGGGGCATCCCATCTGTCCACCTGACATATATAATGTCTTGGCAGCCGAGTTAATAATCTGATCAATGGCCTGCATTGAAAAGTTAAACGTCATGAACTCTACAATGGGTTTTAACCCCATAAAACCTGCGCCTACGCCAAGCCCTGAAAATCCCATTTCAGTGATAGGAGTATCCACCACACGGCCAGCCCCAAATTCTTGTAACAACCCCTGAGTGACTTTATAAGCGCCTTGATATTCAGCGACTTCTTCACCCATCACAAAGACATCAGGATCTTTGCGCATTTCCTCTGCCATTGCATCCCGCAATGCTTCACGAACAGTAATCATTTGATCCATCTTCTTATTCCCCTAACAAAATATCTGTATACAGTTCAGACACATCCGGTTCTGGTGACGATTTTGAAAACTCCACAACCTCTTTCATGGTTTCTTTTACGCGATCTTCGATGATTTCAATATCGTGTTCCGTAACGCCATACTCTTTTTGTATGACTGATACAAAGTTTAGAATCGGATCATGATTGTTTTTCATGTCCTCTACTTCATCTTTTGATCGGTAGTTTCCTGGATCCGACATTGAATGTCCACGATACCGATACGTTTTAATCTCTAATAAATACGGTCCATTACCTACACGAATATTGGCAACGGCTTCTGCCGCAGCCTCACGCACCTTAAACAGATCCATGCCGTCCACTTGCTGGCTGGGAATACCAAATCCAGCACCGCGCACATATAAATCTGGTACTGACGAGCTGCGAGAAACAGATGTTCCCATTGCGTAATTGTTGTTCTCAATAATGAATAAAACGGGTAATTTCCATAATGAAGCCATGTTAAACGCCTCATATACTTGCCCTTGATGTGCAGCGCCATCCCCCATATACGATACTGAAAGCGCGTTGGTCTGTTTGTATTTCATCGCAAATGCAAGCCCCGCACCTAAGGGAACTTGAGCGCCCACAATGCCGTGACCACCATAGAAGTTCTTTTCGCGGCTAAACATGTGCATCGACCCCCCCTTACCTTTCGAGAATCCACCTTCTCTGCCCGTAAGTTCGGCCATGACGCCTTTGGGATCCATGCCACAGGCTAACATATGCCCATGATCACGGTAAGCTGTAATGACTGCGTCCTGGGGGGTTAAAACGGATTGCACACCCACAACAACAGCTTCTTGACCTATGTATAAGTGACAAAAACCACCAATTAGCCCCATACCATACAACTGTGCTGATCGTTCTTCAAACCTGCGGATCAACAACATATCTTCATAAAACTTTAAGGCCTCTGCCTTAGAAATCGCACTTGCGAAATTCGCCATAACTTATCCTTTATTGCCTAATTCGACTAGAATGCCTTCTCAAACGTAAACATTTCATTAAAAAACTGGTTTGATCCTAATCATTTTTCTCCTAAAAGTCAGGTGTTTTTTATCAATCATTTTTGAAAAGCCTTGACTTATAGATAGTTTTTTTGTAAATCTCCTTTTACCTTAAGCTTAAGGAGGGCATTTTGAACATATTCTATACAATAATAACCACAACTATATTGCTATTAATAAACACATCACATGCGGCAACGCTGATCCTTGATGGAACAACATCGTTTTCACAAAGCCCATTTCCTTCCGTTCATCAAACACAGTTATACCTAGCAATAACAAAAGCAAAATCAGCCACGCATACATCCGCGGTTAAATTCAGAAAGACCCCAAAATCTCAGACATCCGCGGTTAAATTCAGAAAGACCCCAAAATCTCAGATTGTATTAAACCAAGCCTACAACTTTAATTTTGTAGAGTGGTACCTAAAAGACGAAATTAGCTTAGAAGATCTTTTACAGCTGGCTCATGAATTAACCTCGTTACAACCATGCGATACCGATAAGCAACCCGCCGATTCTGTATGGAAAACTGCCCTAGTAATCTACAACTTATCTTTTTGTTCCAGTTTGTTATCCCACTTCAAATAACCTAGCAACCAAAAGTATGATACAAACTCATTTCTTCTGAGCTCACACTCTGTTTGCATTTGATCGCTGCATTTTGAAATGCTATACTTAAAATATGAATGATGATAACTTAGATAATTAAGAAAAACTGAGAAGACTGATGTTTCAACCTTTTAAAACCATTGCGATGATATCCGTACTAACAATATCATCCCCATTTGCAGCCACGTTTACATTTCATCAAGCTCTTGAAAGTTTTTATAAAAAATCTAAACCCACGATGCCACAGGCTGAAAGTGATGGCCGAACGCCTACATTGAACAAAAAAGGGGCAATATCCCCTACGCTTGACTATGCCACACTTTCATTTCTAGACTTTGCTCATAACAAACGCGTCCTTGAAATTGGCGGTGCGTATGGAAATGTTATGCTTGAAGCCTTAAGACAAGACTCTTCTACTGTATATCACCTGAATGATCTAGATGAACGTCACTTGGGTATTGCTGCGTTTCGACTTCAAGAAAAGATCGATCAACGCCAAATTTGTGTGGCAGGCCTTGGTAATGTTCAATTTATCTATGGCGATATCACACAAACCTCTTGGAAGGTTGATAAACCCTATGATGCAATTCTAATGACTAATGTGATGCGCTTTCTAACTCCAACACAAATTGAACACTCATTTAAAAATCTGTTTGATTCATTAGCCTCAGGTGGCAGAATATTTATCAGCGCAACTACACCTTATGTAAATCGATTTAAATCATTTATACCTGAATATCAACGCCGCCTTAAACAAGGTGATCCTTACCCAGGTTTCCTAAAGAACATGAGCGTATATGACTCTAGGCTACACACAAGTCCTAATCAGCTAAATAGCACACCCGATGGACACTTTATGTTTTTGGATGATGCAGTCTTAACAAGACTTTGCAAAAATGCTGGGTTTAAAGTTCTTGAGTGCACGTTTAAACCGTTAAGCTATTCGTCCGAAATGTGGGAACTAGATGGCAGAGAAACTGTGATTCTAATCGCAGAAAAGCCTTAAAGAACAGAAGTTATTCTATAATTTTCCACTTATCATTAATTCTGCACGCTCGTCCATAGATATCTGTGTGCTCATCATTTATATAAAACCGCACCAGAAACTTTCTGCACTTCTGCCCCTCTAAGTCTTCCACAGGATATACAAGAATACTACCACTATGTTGGTTGTCTAAATTGTTCCATTTAGTGTCTAAGTAGGATGGGCTATTTTCTAAGACTTCTAATAACAAACGCATTGTTAAGTATTTATCTTTTTCACTTAACGATATGTACAGATGTTTAGGAATTAAGTTGCCCAAAAATGCATGCACATTATCTAAGTCTTTGGGTGTTTGATATGCAAATGAATCTAAAATATTTTGAGGGCCTATCTCGCCATGCAGGACTGCCCCCATACAATATCCACTTAAAAAAATCTTAGTAATTAGGTTCATAAACGTTTTTTAACCGAATTCAAATCAAAACTCTTTTCATCTACAGCATCATTGTAAACAGGATTAATCAACGAAAAGTTAATTTGGTTTTGATTTTGATCCATCACTACCCATTGACGCAAAGAAATTGGGTTGTCAGAGAATACTAAAACTAAATACCCACCGTTTCCAAGGACTTCTTTTGTAACAAGCATACGAATAGTCCCAAAAGACTTACGAACATCCAAGACCTTTAAGTCTTTATCAAAATCCACAGTGTCCGCTAAAAGTGTCCCAAGGGGGGTAGAGTCTGTAGAGGTAGAGTTTACCTTATCCATTTTTTGATCATAATAACGTAACTCTCCGCCACTGCCGACCATGATCATTCCGTAAGGCAAATCATACTGCACACGAATTTTTCCACCCCTGCGCAATACTAATGACCCTTGGTACAAATTACCCGACTTAGGATTCGACTGGCTAAACCGAGCTTTTAACGTGCGTACAGAGTTTAAATAATCTTGAACATACTTAACCAGTACTTTTTTAGTTGCATCATCT
>CAZMBF010000020.1:0-3524 GCA_964564365.1 uncultured Alphaproteobacteria bacterium | reverse complement strand
TACCTTACCCTCATTTGCATTTCCGGCAACCGCAGACAATCCCAAAACAAAACTTACACATAATCCAATAAACTTTAGTCTTCTTAACATTTTTATCTACCCCTTTCATGTGGTACTAAAATTTCGCGTTTTCCAACGTGATTTGGAGCACTAATGACCCCCTCTTTTTCCATAATATCTATAATTTTAGCTGCCCGATTATAGCCGATACTTAAGTGCCGTTGGATAAAGCTCGTTGATACTTTACCTTCTCTTAAAATGATTGACAAGGCCTTATCATACAATTCATCGCCCGATCCATCTTTCATATCCATCATATCGGGATCATATCCATTGTCGGCATCTTCAGTCACGGAATAGATATCGACATAATTAGGATCCTGGTGACGTTTCAACTGGGTTACGATACGTTCAACTTCATCATCGCCAACAAACGCCCCATGTACACGACGAATACGACCACCTGCCTCCATATGCAGCATATCTCCACGTCCTAACAGCTGTTCGGCCCCCTGTTCACCTAAAATTGTACGGCTATCAATTTTTGAGGTCACTTGGAATCCAATGCGCGTTGGAAAGTTTGCTTTAATGGTTCCAGTAATCACATCCACAGACGGACGTTGAGTGGCCATAATCAAGTGAATACCCGCAGCACGCGCCATTTGAGCCAACCGTTGAACTGCGGCTTCGATTTCTTTACCGGCAACCAACATCAAGTCAGCCATTTCATCCACTACCACCACAATATACGGAAACAACGTCATATCAAGCTGTTGATCCTCGAATACTGGCGCACCTGTTTCTGGATCAAATCCTGTTTGAACACGACGGGTCATCACCTCACCTGATTCGATTGATCGTCGCAGTTTATCGTTATACCCCTGAATGTTACGGACACCTAATTGTGCCATTGCGCGATACCTCGATTCCATTTCTTGAACTACCCACTTCAACGCAACGATGGCTTTTTTAGGTTCCGTCACCACCGGTGATAACAAATGAGGAATCCCGTCATACACTGACAATTCTAGCATTTTAGGATCAATCATGATGAACTTACATTCATCCGGAGATAACTTATAAAGTAATGACAAAATCATCGCGTTAATCCCCACTGACTTGCCAGAACCGGTTGTACCTGCAACTAATAAATGAGGCATTTTTGCAAGGTCTGTAATGATGGGATTCCCACCAATGTCTTTGCCTAACCCTAAGGGGAGCTGGCATCCATTGTCACGATAATCATGACTGGATAGAATCTCTCTAAAGTATACGGTTTCCCGGTGTTCATTCGGCAATTCGATGCCCATTGCATTTCGTCCAGGAATAACAGAGACACGCGCTGACCTAGCACTCATTGAACGGGCAATATCATCTGCCAAACTGATGATTCTGGCTGATTTTACACCGGCAGCGGGTTCCAACTCGTACAACGTAACCACAGGGCCTGGTCTTACCCCTATGATACGTCCTTTGACCCCAAATTCATTCAAAACCTGCATCAGCTTTTCAGCATTTTCTTCTAAAACTTTGCGGCTGAGGCTTGGATCTTTAACCGCAGGCGGTGACTGCGTTAATAACTCAAGTGATGGTGCCTGATAGGTTGAGTTTGCCGTTGATTTACGACCCACGGGGCGATCCTCAGCTTTCTTAAAGGTCTTTTCTTTAAAGCTTTCAACTATACCTTTGTTTGCAACAGGCAGTGGTTCATTTGTAACCACATCATAACATTCTGCAGCATCCCCCCTATCCCAAGGAAGGTCATCATCAACTTGTTCATCGGAATACGCACTTTCAGGTTCTTTGCCTGAATATGAATACGCTTCGTTAAAGGCAGGATCTCGACGACTATAGCTTTCTACTTCAGTTTTGGATTTGCGTATACTTCTAACCCTACTTAAGATCGTTTGAAGTGCGCGGCCAATTACATACACAACAAACTGTAGCGCGATATACGTATAATACGCAGCTTTGGATACAACCCACCACCCTGCGCCCGCTGTACCACGAATTTGCTGATTACTAAACCCTAACGACAGTACAAATAAACTGCATCCAAGCAACCCTACGGCTGCAACAAGCATATAATACACACCCACAGGTAAAACTTTCAATAACCCCGAAAGCTTCAGCACACATACACGCCCTAAGGCCCCTCCAAACCCTGCTGGCAGAAGGCTTGACATATTAGGAAGCGCAGACGCTAAAACTGCCTCATTTACAGATCCAATGATCGAAAATATAAGCGATGCTATAACCGCAAACAAAACTCGGGATCTTAAATGACTAATCCGCCATCGTGCAACAAGGAATCCCCCCCACACTGCAAAGGTTGCAATATAAACAAACATTCCAACGCCCAACATTTGTAACAACATATCCGTTTGAAAGTTGATCACGTAATCCAACAACGAGGTGTCAGTTTGCATCGTGGTCACCGTTCCCCAAGAAGGAAAGTTCGGATCATAGGCCAAGATACCCCAAAGTAAAATGCCCGACACCGCTAGAAACACAGCCCCCCAGATATACGGATAGACGAACTGATATACAGCCCAAACACTTTTCTGAATATCTTTTTTGCGATACGTTTTCGGGATGTAAATTTTTTTCTCGGTTGTACGTTGATTCGATTTACGTTGTTGCGTGCTTCCCATGAACAATTCCTTTTAAAATATGCTTAAATATATACTATTTTAGTCAAAAAATCATCAATAACTTCATATTGCAAGTTGCAATCGGGCACGTTCCCGTTGGTCACGTGACATTGATCAGCCCCGCCCGCCCCGCAGGCAACCCGTCGCTGCGCTCCTCTGCCTGCTCCCCTAATGGCGCAGGTTCGCCCCTGCTTGCCACTTTTGGTGGCATTGTGGGGCGAAGGGCGCTGTAGAATGTAAAAAGTCTTCCTTTTCGGAAGACTTTTTACTGCTGTTTAATCCAGCACCTTGATTACATCTGGTATCCAAATACAAACGCAATACGATCGCTAATCAAAGACAGGTCTTCGACCTTAGCCTCTGCTGTATCACCTTCGTTTTTATGGCTTAAAGTACGTTGGTATTCATAAAACAGGCCTACAGACCAGTTTCCTTTTACTTTGAAATCTGCCCCAGCACGAAGATGCCATGTCCAAAGCAGCTCATTTTTACCCTCTTTGTTCTTTGGGAAATCCGCATGTTCGTTCTGAAGTTTATCTTGCGCGCTAAGTGCATATAAGGCTCCCATACCTCCGCCGGCATAAACCAATAGATTACACTTTGCAAATCCAAGGCGTACTGTTGCTTTTGGATCATATAAAAAGCTGAAATCACTTTTCTCAGTGGATGACATCGCCCCTGACACCCCCAATAAAGTTGCATCAATACCACCATAAAAGCTACCGCCAAAGACCTTACCCCATCCACCGGCAACACCTAAATGAACTACTCGGCCGCAAGCGACCGAGTTTCAGAAAAGATTGATTTGTTTAGAGGCTATTTCTAATTGATCCATAACCTTAAGCTGATTCTGAACGTAAGCTCTTATTG
>CAZMBF010000019.1:0-10299 GCA_964564365.1 uncultured Alphaproteobacteria bacterium | reverse complement strand
TTATCCAGCTTTGCCTGACGGCTCGGTTCCGCCTGATGTGATTCAAGAAGAATTAGATCAGATGTCGCGCTACTACCTGAAAGAAAGCGCAAAAGTATGTCAAACACTCGCGGACAGCCTTCCTGCGTTGGGTATTGTTGCTGCGGTGTTGGGGGTTATTTTAGCCATGGCTGCAATTTCTGAACCACCAGAAATATTAGGACATTTAATTGGCTCTGCTTTGGTAGGAACGTTTGCCGGCGTTTTTGTGTCATACGGCATTGTTGGCCCCTTAAGCGGCCAATTAGCATCGATTAACGAACAAGATATGAATATTTACAAGTGTGTCCATCAGGTGTTATCAAACTATCTTCACGGATATGCTCCATCTATATGCGTAGAACTTGGTCGCAAGATACTACCGATAGAATGTAAGCCAAGTTTTGAAGAGCTAGAGTTGGCCGTTCAACAAAGTGGGCCTGCATCTCAAAGCAAAAAAAGTGATGCACAGCAATGAGCAAAAACACCAATATTGTTATCAAAGGCAATCAGCAAAAGCACGAAAGTCATGGAAGTCATGGTGTTTGGAAAATTGCGTATGCTGACTTTATGACAGCATTAATGGCATTTTTTCTGATGATGTGGCTTACAAGTTCTATGCCAGAAAACATTCGAAAAGGAATGGCAAACTATTTTGCATCGATCGGTGCTTCTTCCAACGTTACAGGAACTTCGGCAGTGCTGGATGGGGGGGATAGTCTTGAAGATATAGGAAACCTTGAAAAAGTAAAACTAGAGGAATCTATTTTTATTTCGGCAACAACCCATCACTCCTCTCCAAAAACAAAGGTAGACCAAGATGATAGCAACACAAAGGCAGGTGGATCTGAGGTGGAAAACAATGAAGAGAAAGAACAGCGCGTATTAGAAGCGGCTCAAAGGGCGCTTCAAAAAGCCATTGAACGCGACCCTATTCTAAAACAAATATCAGACAATATTATCATTAGCATTACCCATGAAGGGTTAAAAATAGAACTTATTGATAAAAGCGAAAAGAACATGTTTGAGATTGGCAGCAAGCAACTGCTAGATGGCATGAAGACGGCGCTTGCTCAAATTTCAAAAGTGATTCAGGTGTTGCCCAACAAAGTCAACATCACTGGCCACACAGATTCCAGAGCTTATGGGGCAACTGCATCTTACAATAATTGGAATCTGTCTACAGATAGGGCCTTGGAGGCGAGGCGCTTTTTAGTAGTGGCAGGATTCCCAGAATCCAAAGTTGCTGGCGTTGTGGGCAAAGCAAGTAATGAGTTGCTAGTTCCAGAAAAACCGCTTTCATCTTCAAATCGCAGAATTAGCATACTTGTTTTACGGAATGCAGTTTTGTTGGAGGAAAAGAAACAATGAAGTTTTGGGCTGTATTTGTTTTTGTTTTCATAGTTACAACATCTTTAAAGCCTGTGGTTGGAATTGTTCCAAAGCCAGGAATTCATTTGGATAATTATGCGGCTCCGGCTAAGCGTATGAATAATGTTGGACGTTTAATGGTGAACGGGAAAAAGACTAGCAGTTGTTCTTCAGCATTAATTGGCATTGATGGAGATATTGGAATCGTATTAACTGCTGGACATTGTGCAGACCTTACATCAGAAGAAGAAGTCTCGAAATGTAGGTTTCAAACGATCTCTTTTTCTTCTGATAATACTCGGTTTGATCCACAGCAAGTGCCGATAATTGGTCGAGCAGTTATAGGATCGTATGTTGAAAAACCAGGTTTTATTGCAGATATAGGAATTGTATTCGTCGACCTTCGGGATGGCGGGATGCCTGCATCTCCCTTATCCATCGCCATAGATCCCCAAAATGTACCACAGAAGTCATTAGTGCAAATTATTGGATACGGGAAAACAAGTGAGGTTGATGAATTGCGTAACCCAAGACGTCTTGCAATGTCCACAGAGGCAGTTCGTTCTCAAGAGCATGGTCATGATGTATTGTGGCTAGACGAAACAGAGATTGAAAACCGCTCCTTGACCGTTCCTATTGGTGACCATCCTGCAGAGGGAGATAGTGGTGGAGCAACCATCAATGTGGATACGGGCGAAATTATTGGTGTAGTCAGTCATTCTACGAATAGACAGGATTATTATTCTGAACCTTTATATCCACACGCAGAATGGTTAAAAGCCCAAATAAAAAATGCCAGACGATACCTTGTGTACAAACCTATACGATCTGGTAAGTTTTCGGATAACAGCATTTGGTCGAATAATTATCACACACCAATAAGCTTTAAAAATCCGTATGGAGAAATTAACCCGATCGTTGAAATTGATGGAAAAACATCGTTGTCTTTTGATGAGGGTGATACGAATGTGTATGCCATTAACATTCTGAGAGAGGGAGGATCGCTTGAGATACAAACTGCAGAACAATACGCAGAGGTATTGCGCGTGTATGCTCCAACTGTTATTACCTCACCTGCTGGTGGAAAGTTAGTTGTTGAAACGGTGAAAGTGAATCACTCTGATTTCTCATTACAAGCTCAGTTGCGGATCTTGCATGCATTAGAAGTTAAAACGGGTATTGTTATGGATACCCGAACAGATAGCCGTATGCGTGGAGTAACCCTAGTAGACAATGGAAACATTCTGGTTGAAGGAACTTTAAAAACACATCACATACATTTTGCGCGGGCAAAGTTAGATGCCTCTGAATCTAGCCTTGGGCAGTTGCATGTATCAGGAACTGTAGAGGTAGATGAGCCTTTGCTGCATTATTCTCAAGAGGTCTGCGGGAAAGCTTCAAAACCAGGTGAAATTAAAAGCGATTATGTTTTGAGACAAAAGGGTGTGTTGTCGTTTAATCTTGATACAAAAACACCTACTTCCTCGGCTATTTTGCATATCGACGGTATTGCTGAACTATTGGGAGGTTCAGTATCTCTAGATTCTCCTTACGTTTTACCCATCGGGTTTGAGCAAACATTGCTGTCTGCCAAAGAATTAATAACACAGCCTGCATGGTACGGAATGTATAATCCAAAGATAGTTGGAACCACATCAGAAGCTGTGTTTTTTCAAAAAGACAACACGTTGATTATGAAGATTGTTCCGATCTCGAGAGAGGTAACTTCATCTACAAATTTGACCGGGTTAGACGATCTGTTTAACTAAGGTTTTGCAGGAAAAGCTTAGCACGATCTGATTGGGGAGATTGAAAGAAATCCTTTGGATTACGATCTTCTAAGACTTTTCCATGATCCATAAAAAGAATTCTGTCAGAGACGTCTTTTGCAAAAGACATTTCATGCGTTACGATCAGTTTGGTTATATCAGTACCTTTAACCTCTTTAATAACCTCTAACACTTCTTTCACCATTTCAGGGTCAAGTGCCGACGTTGGTTCATCAAACAAAATAACGTAAGGTTCCATGGCCAGGCAGCGTGCAATTGCAACGCGCTGTTTTTGTCCGCCAGATATTTCTGTTGGATAGGCGTTTGCTTTGTCTTTTAGCCCAACTTTATTCAGAATATCTAAAGCCTGTTCTTCAGCTTGGCGGGATGGCTTTCGGTCAACCACTTTAGGTGCATACGTAATATTTTGTAACACGGTCATATGTGGAAAAAGATTAAAGTTTTGAAAGACCATACCAACGTTACTGCGAATCCGATCTAGGTTAATGCTCGGGTTGGTGATGTCTTCTCCTTTAATCAGAATATTTCCAGAGTCTGGTCGTTCAAGCATGTTGATACACCTTAGTAGGGTAGACTTTCCTGACCCAGATGGACCTATGATCGCGACTGTTTCTCCTTTGGATACCTGTAATGATAAATTATCAATAATCACACGATCGCCAAATTGTTTAACTAAGTTTTTAATCTCGATCATGTTTTGCTCCTGAACTTACATTCCAGTCTGTGACCTAGGTACGAAAAGATCACGACAACGACATAGTAACAAAGCCCGGCCACAATGAAGGGTTCGAAATATGTAAACTTGTGCGCTGCCACCATTTGGGACCGACGCATCAAGTCAGCCTCTCCAATAACACTAACGACTGCAGATTCTTTAAATAGGTTAATAAACTCATTCACTAAAGAAGGCAATATATTGCTAATTGCTTGCGGCATGATGATGTCTTTCATGCGATACCAGTATGGAACCCCTAATGACATAGCGGCCTCATATTGACCGGATGGAACGGATTGGATTCCGGCTCTGAAAATTTCAGCGACATAGGCGCCAGAGTTCATGGAAAAAACCAACACGCCAGCTGAAAAAGTAGATAGGCGCCATCCAAACATTATTGTTGTGCCAAAATAGATCAAGCACAATTGCACGATTAATGGAACGCCTCTGAAGACCGAAACGTACATGGTTGCGAAAATTTCTAGAACTTTGTTTTTAGAAAATCTTAGGAATGTTAATAGAGTGCCAATAAATAGCCCCCCCATCACGGAGATAGCTGTAAATTTTAAGCTAACCCAAAGGCCTCCTAAAATAAACCGAATTTCATCTTGACCTAGATTTCCAAACTTCATTGTTTTGACCTTACTTTTTGTAGGTAGCGTCAGAGGATAGCCACTTTTGCTCTAGCTGCTTTATGAAACCTTCGGCGATTAATTGAGCTAACACAGCATCAACCTTTTCTTTTAATGCGGATCCTTTGGGTAATGCGATGGCATACGCTTTAACTGAAGGGTGGGTTACCTCGTTTACTAAAAACTTCCCAGGATGTGCTGTATGGAATCGAGTTGCCGGGATATAATCCATCAATATGGCCTGAAGGTTTCCAGAAAGCATTTCTTGTGCCAAGTCTAGCAATCGATTGCGTGCAATAATCTCAAATTTCTCCTGACCACTTTCAAGCACTTCTTCCAACAGCATACTATGGAATGTGCCAAGTTGAACGCCCGCTTTGTGGCCGGTAAGTTCTGCAAGCTTGGTTATAGGGTGTTCAACTAACGATAACAGTGCTACCTTTGGTTGATAGTAATCATTAGAGAAATCAATGGTTTTCTGACGCTCTTCGGTGCGAGTAATGCCTGCAATCGCTATATCAGCTTGACCTGATTGTAGTGAGGGCAATATTCCCCCAAAATCCATGTCCTTAACGACGGGCGTCATATTAAGGCGTAGTGCAACTTCTTTAATCAGATCTATGTCAAATCCTTCAATTTCATTACTACTAGGATTAAAGAACTCAAACGGAGCCTGATCAGCACTTGTCACGATGCGTAGCTCAGCTTCTGCTTGCTTATTTTTGTTGCATCCTGTAATAATAGAAAGTATGGTCAACCATGCGATCAGGTGTTTTTGCATAATATAATCCTTAATTTCATAATAAAAATAATGATCATCCTAAGGTATACAAAAGAAAAACTCAAGTTTATATTCTTTGGGACTTGAAATATCGCAGGTTCGTTCCTACATAACGTGCATAAGAAACATATGCCCAGGAAACTTGAAATGATAAAGAACTCTAAATCAAATTTTTTACGTCGTCGCCAACGCGTCAACAAACATCTTCGTGAAGCATGTGCCGCAGGAGTATTGCCGCTTAGTTGCACGCCAGAAGGCATTCGTGTTGTACTGCTTGGATATGGCTCCTGTTCGCAAGGTGGTGTATATCGTAACTTTTGGTCTGACTTTGGAGGCAAGCTTGACCCTGAAGAAACTGCACGTGAAGCTGCCTTAAGAGAATTCCATGAAGAAACCGCTTATTTCTTTAGAAGAAACGTAACCCATACCGATCAACTTTTAAAGCTACATGGAAACGAAAAGTATGTTTCGTTCGTAGCCGAAGTTCCCTATTCTTCAATCGAATTAATTAGGAAAAACTCAGGAAAAGTTAAGATGGAAGGCTCGTTATACGAAAGAAACCACGTGGAAATGGACGACTACCGTTGGGTGCCGTTAGGTACGCTTTTGTCCGAAACGGCTGAGCTATACGAAGAGGGATTGTATCCTCCCTTTATTGAATATCACTTATCACAAAAATCTGTACAAAATTCGCTAAGAATGCTACTTACAAAGAGCATAGACGATTTAAAGTCAGCAACATTCGAAGCAAAGTTATTTGATAGGGGAATATTTTCCAACTATTAATGTAGGGTGCAGACTCGTGAGTAATGATATAAAGCTTGCTATTGAAAAAATGCGTGCGGGAGAAGTTGTCGCTTTCCCTACTGAAACTGTATATGGACTTGGGGCCGACTGTACAAATACAGAGGCTGTAAGAACGATCTTTTCATTAAAAGGACGACCTTCTTTTAACCCTTTAATTATACACGTTTCTAACATAGACACTGCTTTAAAATATGGGGAATTTAATCGATCTGCTTTAAGGTTAGCGCAAGCCTTTTGGCCAGGACCATTAACCTTAGTAGTGCCGTTAAGAAAAGGACACGCTATTTCACCGTTGGTAACCGCGGGCCTTGAAACCATAGCTATTCGCGTACCAAACCACCCAATAGCGCTTGAGCTTTTAGATCATTACCCAAACCCCGTTGCTGCACCTAGCGCTAATAAGTCAGGGTATGTTAGCCCAACAAAACACGAACATGTGTATGATGAGTTTGGAACTGATATTTATATCGTAAAAAGCGATCAGTCTTGTATTGGGTTAGAATCAACCATTGTAGATTGCTCTGAAGACGTTGTTTCTATCTTAAGGCCTGGCTTTATTACAAAGGCTGACCTTGAATCTTTCTTAGAAGAACCCATTAATGAAGGATCTGCTGTAGTAGCCATTAAAGCGCCGGGACAGCTTAAACACCATTACTCTCCTAAACTGCCGGTGCGGTTAAATGCGACAAGTGTATATCAGGATGAGGCATTGCTGACTTTTGGTGATTTCAAATTAAGCGCAAACATAGCATTGAACCTTAGCCCCTCTGGCAATTTAGAGGAGGCAGCTATTAACTTGTTTGATTATTTAAGGCGATTAGATAAACAATCAAATAGAGTTTCGGGCATTGCGGTTACCTCCATTCCAAATATAGATATTGGAATTGCCATTAATGAACGCCTATCTCGTGCAGCAAATAAAGAAGAAAAATAAAATTTATGCGTTTTTTTATGTGTTTCGTGGTACTGTTACTTTCACAAAATGTTGGAAAAACATTTACGACATCCCACATATGCTTTCCATCGTTGTATGGCAACACTAAGGTTGCATCAGGCTTGATTTATGTAAAAACAAGCGATGTAGTAAAACTTCAAAAGCCTTTTGGGTGGGCGGACTACTTGAAACAAACGCCATTCACGCCACACACTCAAATCTATATTGGGTCTTTGAAGAAACAGTTTATTGCAGCGGCTATTTTAAAATTGATGAATGAGAACAAACTAAAACTAGATGATCCGGTCAGCACCTATTTGAAGTTTAGTAAAATTTTGATAGCGAAAGACCCTGCATGGGTTGATAATACTACCATTCACCATCTGCTGACACATGTATCAAATGTACATGCGTTACCCCTTCAAAAATCAAATCCACAACTTAGCTATTTGGATAGGGTTTATATGGTCAGCGAATCTATCCCAAATCCATTAACGTATCGCTATAACTCTGCAGCTTATGGGGTTCTTGAGCATATCATAGAAGTGGTCAGCGGTATGTCAGTGACTGACTACATTACCCAGAACTTCATAAAACCCTTTGAAATGCATCAAACGCTATTTCATGGTGGGGTTGATGTTCCAAATAGGGTTAGAAGCTTGGTGTGCCCTAATCTGTGCTATCCCTATTATTTCCTAAAGAATAAAGATGTTGTTGTTAGTACGTATAATCCGCATATACAGCGCCCCTTCGGTTCTGCAGATATGATTTCAACTATAGAAGACTTGTGCAAATGGAATACAGCTTTATATTCTGGACGAGTGTTTAATACATCCAATAAAAAAGCAAATCGGTTGCTACAGTTAATGCAGGGGTTATATACCATTGATGAAGAGGGGGACAGCTATTACGGATATGGGATAAAAACCTTTGTTAGAAATGGAAAGAAGATATACTGGCATGAGGGGTTGGTGACAGGTGCCTCGGTTTATTTAGAGTATATTCCAGAAAACGACACAAGCATTGTTATTATTTCTAATACTTCGGGTGTATCCTTTAATGCGAAAACTGGCACCTATGTGTTAGAGCATATTAGCGATGGTGTTTTTGAATAAAAGCTTTAATTTGTGGATAAATGTCTTTCTGCCATCGGCTGCCACTAAAGATGCCGTAATGTCCCACATCTAAGCGCAAAAAATGGTCTCGTTTGTGTTCTGGAATGTTGGAACATATTGTTTGCGCAGCATATGTTTGACCAATGCCTGTGATGTCGTCGTTTTCACCTTCTATTGTCATTAAGGCGGGTTTAGTGATTACTTTAAAGTCCAGTTCTTCACCACGATAGTCTATTTGATTGTGAGCTAACAGCTGTTGCTTAAAGACCTTATCAATGGTTTGCATAAAATATTCAGCGGGCAGATCCAGTACGGCTAAATACTCGTCATAGAACGCACGATGAGACTTGGCTGGCTTGTCATTCTGATTTGCTACATTTTTAATATGAGCTAAATGCTTCTCAATATGATTTTTCATGTGCATTTGCATAAAGCCTGCCAGAATTAGATTTCCTGGTGTTACCTTGCGCCCTGCCCCGGGTGCGTAAGACGGAATAGGGGATACCATATTTTGCTCAAACCAACTTAATGGAATTTGAGTAATCAGTTTATTAACGGGGGTTGGATTGATACGTGTGTCGACAGGCCCACCCATTAGAATCATAGACGTTGGATGATAAGAAGCATTCCTTTTTTCAAGCAATGCCGCGGCCATCAATACGGGTACAGTTGGTTGACACACCGCCATTACATGTATGCCTTTACCTAGATGTTGATAGAACTCATCTAGGTAATCTACATAACTATCTAAATCAAAGCCCCCCGCACTTGCAGGAACGTTATAAGCACTGATCCAGTCTGTGATATAGACATTATGGTCTTGCAGCATCGTTTGCACGGTATCGCGCAACAAGGTCGCATAATGCCCAGAAAGTGGTGCTACAATTAAAACGGTAGGTTGGGGCGCGCTATATCCCACTTTTGAAAACCGTTTTAAATGGCAAAAAGGCTTTTCTAGAACTGTTTCTTCATTTACTGCGTAAGAGTTATGCCCAATTGTTATAGGTTTGATGTTAAATTCTGGTCGCTTGTTAGGTCTTGTCCAACGATGAAGGATTTCATAAAATGCCCCCATTCCACGCAACGCAGGTAAAAGTGCTCCAAACCCGTCAGAGTTTGAAAGTAGCTCTTTCGAAACGCCACTAAATCGATGTATCGAATGCCAACAGGCACGAACTTTATCTCGTTGATAACCATACATAAAGGGGGCTTTCCTGTTGCATCTTAAGATGTTACCAAAAAGCCCTTAATTAACCCTTAACGAATGTCACATGTTTTTACACTTTTTGAGATGTTTTGTAGTCGTCTTGTTTTATATTCGTAAAAGATATTTACAGCTTCAGAGACAAAGAACACTCCAGTTTCAGCGTCTAGTTTCTTTAGAAGCGTCCAGATTTCATCTGTGTGAACCATTGGAATACCCCATTGTTGACTTGGCAAAAGGGGGCTGTTTGGGTCAAGCGGACGATTCGCAAACACCATCGTTTCTACCAATCGGCGTTTTGCGATGCCTGGACTTTTTTTGTCGTTAACATTGCTCCAAGGAGCAAAAAAATCATAGGCTTGCTTTATGTTTCCTTCATTAATTGCCTTTACTAACCAGGACCGACTAGCCTCTGGCGCACCTAAATTGTAAGTAAATGAAATTAAAGCATCCAGCTGATGGGGTTCTAACATCTCAGGATTTTCTAAGTGCTGGAAAATATCATTTGAGGTGGTTAGATCTGATTCTAATATTGTAAAAGCTTGCTCTTGAGTTAGTTTCTTTTTCGAAAAATTCTCTCCCTTTTCGACAATGTGTCCAAATCCAATTGTTAGGCACCCAGCCTGACATCTATAGGGTTTGGGATAAAATCCTTCTAGTCTGGCAATCAGTGAAAGGGTGTGGTCTGTACACCAATTTGGGTCAAGACGCTTATAAAATGCTTTATGTAAGAATAGCGTCATCCCAATTAAGGCGAAAAACTTTAAATAATTGAACGAACGTTTAAGCATTGATTTTCTACTTCCTGTCATCGACAACAAAAATATAGTGATAAATTGTTAAAATTTCAACAACTAGGGAATTGTTTTTATCATTTAACGTAATGCACCCCCCAAATAGGACCAGGAGGTAAGAGAGTTTTTCGTGTAAAA
>CAZMBF010000018.1:0-10899 GCA_964564365.1 uncultured Alphaproteobacteria bacterium | reverse complement strand
GGAAAACGGCGCTGGAATCATTGAAATGACTTCTATGACTTGGGCCGGCACTCCCTTAAAAAATGGAGTTCCAGGCCCTGCTATCACCACCCCAGACCAAGCCTTAAAAGTCGGTGACGTAATTTTTGTCTCCAAAATAATAGACAACATTTATACATTACAACAAATTCCAAAAATTTCACGTGGAATGGTGGTCATGGACCCTCACACGGGAAGAGTCCTTGCCTTAAGTGGTGGGTTCAGCTTTCAACAATCTCAATTTAACCGCGCAACACAAGCTCTACGTCAATCGGGATCTGCAATTAAACCCTTTGTATTTTTAACGGCGTTTGAACAGGGAGTTAAACCCACCGACATTTTTGTGGATGAACCCATTTCAATCAATCTAGGCCCAGGTCTTGGTACGTGGACACCAAAAAACTTTATGGGTGATTTCAAAGGCCCCATGACAGTTCGTAAAGCCTTGGAAACTTCCAACAACATGATCTCCATCAAAATTGCACAAAAAATTGGCATGAAAAATGTAATCACCATGATCAAAAAACTTGGCATACTGGATAACCCTCCCCTACAACTTGCCATCGTTTTGGGTGCAGGAGAAACCACCGTTTATAAGTTAACAACGGCCTATGCCATTATCGCAAACGGCGGAAAGAAAATCACGCCTACCGTGATTGACTGGGTGCAGGATCGTCAAGGCAAAATCATCTATAAGCACGACAAGCGTAAAAGTGACTTTCTGCGTTTAACCAAATGGGATGGCGAAACCATTCCAGAAGTTGCAGATACGCGTGAAGAAATCTTAGACCCTACTCACGCATACATGGTGACCTCTATTTTACAAGGTGCCGTTGAAAACAGCCCAGCTAAAACCGCCTACATTCCAGGACAAATATTGGCCGGAAAATCAGGAACAACAAATGATTCTAAAGATGTGTGGTATGTTGGATATTCCGCTAATTTAATAGTTGGCATATATCTTGGATATGACACCCCTCAGAACCTTGGAAAAATGGCGACTGGCGGTTGGCTAGCTGCCCCCATCTTTAAAACATTCATCAGCAAAGCCTTAGAAAACGAACCCGCAGTGCCCTTTAAAGTTCCTGCAACTGCAAAGCTGTATCGCGTCAACAAAAACTCTGGTCAAACCACCACACCAAACGATCCTGATGCCATTTGGGAAATCACATGGCAAAAGAGTCCTATTTTTCAGGTTGAAGAAGAAAAAACTCAAGAGTCCGATGAAACTCCGGATATCTCTTCAGAAACACCCCTTCAACAGACACCATCTAACCCAGGAATTTTCTAATGAAACATCTAATTATCTACGGCAGCTCTGGCGGTAAAAACGGTAAAACGTGGGAACTGACACGCACGTTGCACACCTATCTTGATGATGCCCAACTGATCAATTTGTCAGATTATTCCATAAGCTTCTATGATTACACACATCAAAACAAGGATGATGACTTTCTTGAAATTGCCCAACACATGCTTACAAGCGACACGATCATATTTGCAACCCCTGTATATTGGTATGCTATGAGCGCTCAGCTAAAGATGTTTTTTGATCGACTCACCGATTTGATCACCCTTCGAAAAGAGATTGGCCGCAAACTTGCAGCAAAATCTGTGGCCTATATTGCAACGGGTCACGATGCCATCATTCCAGAAGGGTTTGAAGTCCCCTTTAAACGCACTGCAGAGTATCTAGACATGCACTTTAAGGGATATCTATACGTATGTACCAACAAGACAAAATTTGATCACCTGAAGGTGATGAACGACATTAACGAATTTGCCTCACTGTTAGCATCATAACATATTCATAGGCTCCTTCGCGTGTTCCGCTCAGGAGGCTTTTCACAGCCCACCCAACCTGGATGAAGCCCGTTGGGCTTCATCCAGGTTTTCCCACCCCCGGCGCTTACGCGCCGATATAGGGGAGAGCAGACCCTGGAAACTTCCCCCTGGGCCTTCTGGCAATACGGTCGTGAACCATTCGGTAGCCATAGGTTGACCGACTATCCAGATGAATCTCTTTCAACTGAATCTTTGAAGTTATTGAAGGATTCCTAAAAACAGACACCATTCTTCGAATAAGTTATGTTCCACCCCGCTTTAAGAAGTGCGGAATGATCAACGGTGCCTAATATGTGATCAAAGAGGTCGATCGTCTTTGGAGCAGTCATCTCTTACTCCCACTTGCATCACTTATCCACAGAGTTATCCACTGAAACTGTGAGTAAGTACATCGATTGTTTTACCAACTATTTAGTTGCGCTATATTTTGATAAGTACTCACTTGTATTGCACTTGTACAATTGTTTTTATACTCGTTGATTTTGTTGACTGAATAAAGTATAATTCGTGCCAAACGGTTCAGGTGAATCAGTTGTCGTGTTTGTTGGGCGCGATCGAAACTCACGCCCCACACACACTTCCTTGATTACTTTAACTTTATTATTAACATAACAGAGGTGACGTTATTATGTCGAAACAACCAACAGAAGAGTTTGCCGGTCTGCGTAAGCTCCTTTGGCCAATTCATAACCATGAATTGAAAAAGGTACTGCCAATGGCATTTATTATGTTTGCAATTTTATTTAACTATACATTATTGCGAGACACCAAAGATACAATCGTTGTTGCAGCAACAAAAGGTTCTGCAGTGATACCAACTTTAAAACTATGGTTTGTGACCCCTATGGCTATTTTATTCGTTATGGCTTACGTAAAGCTATCGAATATCTTTAGCCGTGAAAAAATGTTTTATATCACCCTAACCCCTTTAATTGCATATTTTGTACTATATGCTTACGTGATTTACCCTAACCTTTCATCCTTCCAACCATCAGATGAAGTTGTTGCTGGATGGAAAGAATCCTTTCCAAGCGCACTACACGGATTTTTGATTGTATTCCAAAACTGGGCACACTCATTATTCTATGTTCTAGCTGAAATTTGGGGAAGCGCAGGTATCGCTCTGCTTTTCTGGCAGTTTGCGAACGAAGTTACAAAAACCAACGAAGCTAAACGTATTTACGTATTCTATGGTTTGATTGCTAACATTTCTTTAATTTTCTCTGGTCAGTATGTAAAGTACTTTTCTGATATTAAAGACAAAGTTGCACCCGGAGTTGACCCTTGGCAAGTGAGCTTAAACTGGTTAATCGGTGGCGTTTTAGTTTTCGGTATTATTGCAATGGCAATTTATCGCTGGGTAAACACTTCCGTCTTGACTGACCCACGCTTTGCTCCAGAACCCAAGGAACCAAAGAAAAAGAAAGAAAAGCCAGGTTTAGGCGAAAGTCTAAAAATTGTATTCCAATCTCGTTACTTAATGTTGATTGCCGTTCTTGTTATGGCTTATGGAATTACAATTAACTTAGTTGAAGTTACTTGGAAAGAACAACTTCGCTTGCAATACCCAACAAAGAACGACTACAACGCATTCATGGGGGACTTCTCAACCGTTACTGGTATTGTTACAATGCTATTCATGATCGTTGGAAGCAACATTCTTCGCGCCTTTAAGTGGACAACAGCTGCAATTATTACTCCAATGTTAATCCTATGCGCTGGCGCATTATTCTTTGCTTTCATTCTATTCAGAGAATCAATCGAACCACTTTTAAGCACGTTTGGATTAACTACAGTATTTGCTGCAGCTTTATTAGGTGCTGGCTTGGTAATCATCAGCAAGGGTATCAAATACGCATTATTTGACCCAACAAAGGAAATGGCATACATCCCATTAGATGATGACCTAAAGGCAAAAGGTAAAGCTGTCGTTGACGTCGTCGGAGGACGCGCAGGTAAAGCCGGAGGATCACTAATCCTATGGTTACTACTAAACATCATCTTCCAAACTTCTGTTGTTAGCGAAGCTGCTTTTGTTGTAGCTATTGTCTTCTTAGTGATTTCCTTTGCTTGGGTTTATTCCGTGAAAGCCTTAGGCCGTCAAGTAGAAGATGCTGCCGCTAAAAACGAAAAGAAAACTGCATAAGTTTTTTATTCACACAAAGGGCCCGCGAAATGCGGGCTTTTTTTACCTAATAGTTTAGCAATACTTACGTTTGCACTTTCATCAAATCTTATCTATACTAAATAAAAAAGAATAATACTATGGATGAAAGACATTTACATACGCTTCGTAACAATATTCTTATGGCGCTTAGAAAGGCTGAAGCTCAACTTCAGTCTGGAAGTGACATTAACCTAGACCTTGTGGCTGATCACGTACGTGTTTTTCAAAACTATTTAACCCGCCATATGCCGCAACAGCCGTCAGACTCTTTGAAGACATTAGTTCACGATACATTCATTGATATCCAGAATTTGTCCGATCAAATCGGAAACGAAATTGCTCTAAACAAACAATCTATGGCAGAGCTAACATCTTCCCAAAAACTTATAAATACATACACTTATGGAATTAGAAAATTATGACCAGTTGGACTATTATCATTACCGCCATAGGCAGCATCGGCTGGTTGTTACTTTTAAGAGAGGGCTTACAACGATTCGCTCAGCGGGGGCTTGCTAAAACAACACAACAGTCAGAGTTTCAGATTAACTATTGTCCCAAACCCTTAGGTCGCTTGCAGTTGGTAACGCTAAACTGGCAAGATTATACATATTGCATCGCCGTTGATACCAACGGCTCTTACCTTCAAGTGATTGATAAACGCCCAATTCAAAAGGCCTCCTCATGAGATACGTTTACCTAATAATACTATGCTGCATATACCCGTTAAGTGCCCAAACCGTATCATTTGATATGGGAATGCCCGATGGAGGATCGACAACAGGTAAGCTGTTACAGCTTATGTTTACATTAACGATGATTGGGATGGCGCCCTTTGTTCTAATGACAGTAACGTCGTTTACACGCATCATGGTGGTATTGTCCTTTTTGCGCAGCGCAATTGGGTTACAGCAATCCCCCCCCAACATGGTTATGGTCGCACTCTCTTTGTTTTTGACTGGGTTTATCATGGAACCCATCTTCCAAAAAGCCTATACAGCGGGAGTCGAACCTTTGATAGCAGAAAAAATATCCGAGAAAGAGGCGTTGCCCATTATTGCAAAACCGTTTAAAGAATTTATGCTGTCGAACACTCGCGCCAAAGACTTACTGATGTTTCAAGACATCGCAAAGGCCCCTGCAACAGAGAATAGTGATAATATATAGCTAAAAGTTTTGGTGCCAGCTTTTGTGATTAGTGAACTACGTCGCGCTTTTGAAATTGGCTTTTTGATCTATATTCCATTTTTAATCATAGATATGATCGTCGCCTCAATTCTGATGTCAATGGGAATGATGATGCTGCCCCCTGTTGTCATTTCATTACAATTTAAGGTCATTTTCTTTGTGTTGATCGATGGATGGAACTTGATTGCGGGAACGCTGATTCAAAGCTTTCATCCGTAAGCGGACAGTTTCCTAAATGGGCATGCTCCCTGCGGTCACATGACATTTGCAGCCCACCCGCCCCGCAAGCAACCGTCACTTCGTTCCTCTGCTTGCTCCCCTTACAAGGGCGCCCTTCGCCCCCTTCTTGCTACGCTGTGCATTGTGGGGCGAAGGGCGCCGTAGCATGAAACTAAGCCTTTTTAGCAACGCCAACCATGGCAGGCCTTAACAGTCGGTTGTTTAAGGAATAGCCTGACTGTACGACTTGCAAAATAGTACCTGGCTCAACATCATCATTTGGAATATCAAACAGGGCCTGATGCAAATTATGATCAAACTTTTCCTTTAAGGGATAATGCTTTTGTACATTGTAAGTTTCAAAGGCTTTCGCAAGCTCTTTTTCAGTCAGTTCAATTCCTATGATAAAGTTTTTAAACTGCTCATTCTCGCGCAGTTCATCGGTAATTAAGCTTAACGCACGCTCAAAATTATCAGCAACAGATAACAACGCCGTTGCAAACTTACCCATGGCATACTGCTGTGCATCTTCGACTTCTTTGTGCAATCGACGGCGCAGATTTTGATTTTCAGCCAACGAACGTAAAAGCTGATCATTCAAATCTTCAACTTTAGTATGCAACTCGGCAAGATCTCCCTGATCATGAGTCACCTCGGGCGCATGATCATGAGCAATTTCCTCGGTAATATTGTTATTTGAATCTTTTTCATTATTCATGATGTGTACTCCTTTGTATCTTGTAAAAGCTTTGATATAATGTCTGGAATATTATACACATATAGGTGTCAGATGACAAAAATTTTTATAGGCTCTGACCATGCCGGGTTTCAGCTAAAAAACGCGATTATCAACGAACTGATCTTTGAATATGAAATCGTCGACTGCGGAACGTCTTCGCAAGAAAGCACAGACTATCCTGTATATGGGCATATTGTTGCAAAACATGTACAAGAAACTCCAAATTCAATTGGTGTTTTGATGTGCGCTACCGGCATTGGCATGTCGATTACAGCGAACCGCCACCAAGGCATCCGTGCCGCGTTGTGTCATAGTGTAAAAGAAACTAAATTAGCGCGCCATCACAATAATGCAAACATCTTGATTTTTGGCGCAGCTCATATGCCTTCGGATATTGCTTTGGAAATGATAAAGTCCTTTTTAGCAACTTCATTTGATGGGGGACGCCACGAACGTCGCATCAATCAGATTGATCAATAACCAATAGGAGGTCTCATGGAATATCACAACGCTCACTTATCGCAAACAGATCCAGACATTTTTAATTGGATCCAAAAGGAATACCGGCGACAGAATGATCATCTCGAGCTGATCGCCTCTGAAAACATTGTATCTAAAGCAGTTATGGAAGCTCAAGGGTCAATTCTAACCAACAAATCTGCCGAAGGCTATGCGGGCGCACGCTATTATGAAGGGTGCCAGTATGTCGATAAGGTCGAACAACTAGCCATTGAACGGGTCTGCAAACTGTTTAATTGCGAATTTGCAAATGTTCAACCCCACTCCGGAGCCCAAGCAAATGGAGCTGTCTTCTTAGCGTTGCTACAACCTGGCGATACGTTTCTAGGTATGGGATTAAGCGCTGGCGGCCATTTAAGCCATGGGGCAAATCCCAACATGTCTGGAAAATGGTTTAATGCACTTCAATATGGGGTTGATAAAGATACGGGCTTAATCGACTATGATCAGGTTGAAGAAATGGCGACAACACTTCGTCCAAAACTAATCATCGCTGGTGGATCTGCGTATCCTCGACAGATTGACTTTCAAAGGTTCAGAGCCATCGCAGACAAGATTGGTGCTTATTTGATGGTAGACATGGCACATTTTGCTGGCCTTGTTGCTGCAGGCTTACACCCATCGCCCTTTCCATATGCACATGTAGTCACCTCAACCACTCACAAAACATTACGTGGACCACGGGGTGGTATTATTCTAACCCATGATGCTTATCTTGCGAAACAGATCAATTCTGCAGTGTTCCCAGGCTATCAAGGCGGCCCATTGATGCATGTGATAGCCGCAAAAGCCGTAGCCTTTCATGAAGCCTTACACCCCAGTTACAAAGAATACATTAATGATGTATGTTCTAATATTAAGGATTTGGCAGAAACTCTAGCAACCTACGGTTTTCCGTCTATTACCGGGGGAACTGACACCCACTTAATTTGTGTAGATGTCTCGAAAAAAGGCATTACAGGCCATGATAGTGCTATATATTTAGATAGTCTGGGCATCACCTGCAATAAAAACTCTATACCGTTTGACCCCCTTCCGCCCAAAGTTACCTCTGGACTACGTCTTGGCTCTCCTGCCGTAACTAGCAGGGGATTAAAGACGTCAGAGTTTAAATTGATTGGACAGTTGATCGGTAAGGCATTAATCGCATTATCCGAAGGGCGTCAAGAAAAGGTTGCACAAGAAATCAAAGATAGCGTAAAAGAGTTATGCCAAAGTTTTTCGATTTATGCTTAACAGATTAAGGGAGATATATTTTGAAACATCGGTTTAATCGCCATCAACGATCTACTGCCAGACTTGGAGTTGTTCAGCTGTTATTTGTACAACACATCGGTGAGCACAAACTTACACCCGACGAATTGTTAATGTTTTTTGACGAGGATTGGGCAAAACCAGACATGCGATTTCTGCAAATCAGACTAGAAAGTGTTTGCGATAATCGCGCATCAATTGATAAAATCATCGACACTGGTCTGCAAGAGGGATGGTCAAGAGATCGCATAGATCCTGTGCTATATGCTATTTTATTGGCATCAACTGATGAGATGCTTCATGGATCTAACTCCACCCCTGCAGAGATAATTGTCAAGGAATATGCGGATTTGACAGCTGATTTTTTTGACACCTCAGAAACATCATTTGTAAATGCTTATCTTAACAGCCTTAAACCGAAAGCTATCTCGGAAAGAACTGAATAAAGAAAGCTATGCAGCCAGCGCAACCCAACCATGCGCATTATTGCATTGGAACGACCACAAAAATGCGTTATAAGACATTTAGTACAACGCTGTGGATTCTATAGACGCAACGTCTTATGATCAGTATGTACAAATCCTCCCTGAACTACTTGGCCCACACTATACTGTGGGCTTTTTTCTTTATAAGTGTGCCAATTATGCAACCCCCCTTAAAAAAAACCTCTAGGCACTTAAAATCTTTGGATTTCTGAAGAGTTTCTTATAAAATCCGAATGAAATTAACATCGAGGGTATTATGAAAAAAATATTATTATCATCTGTCATTGCTGCCGCAGCATTAACGCCTGTTGCTGCAGAATCTTTTTCTGGAATGTTTACAGCAGCAAAAGGTTCTATTTTTTTCTTTCACAATGGTGCTTTACCTGACCTTACAAAAGACAAACTAGACACTGCGACTAAAGATTATGGTTCTTTTGGATTTAACGGTGGCGCCGGAGGCGTTGAGCTTGGGTATTCTTTCCGATTTGCAAACAACTTTGTAATGGGATTATCTTTGGGTGGTGGATACAAGCACCACACTATTAAAGAAGCTCGCGATACAGAAGCTGGCACAGACAAGAAGCTATTAGGACTAGACTTTGTTACTAGCGGTCTTGCTGCAGAAGCTCGCGCACGCTTTGGTATGGTCTTTAAACGTTTCCATATATATTTAAATCCTGGCGTAGAGCTATCTATGGCTAACCCAGAATTAACTCTTAATTACAAAGGGGAAGGCGACAAAGAAGCATCTTTAAAAATTACGTATGCAACTGACAAAGCCCCAGACTGGAAACAGCGCTTATCTTTTGTTATGGGCTTGAATGTAGAATATGCATTAACACAAACAATGTTTGTGGGTGGCGGAATTGGCTTCCGTTATGGCTTTGCTGACGTAAAAGATCTAAAAGCTAACTTCTCTGACGAGACAAACAAAGCAAATGTCGACGGGAAGCTTACTGATATTGCTTACAAAAGTCCCTATGGCGCTGAAGCTGGGATTGTGGTTGGCGCAAGCTTCTAATCAATCCTATCTCACCCAACAAAAAAGCCGCCTTTTGGCGGTTTTTTTTAATAATAAACAACACCTCACACGAAGTATTAAGCTTTGAAATTAGGCATGCTCCCTTATATCGGCGCGCGCGCCGGGCGAAGGAGCCTATTTACAAAGCTCCCCTGGAAACCAGCCTTGATTGCTATACACTTGTCTTAGGATTAGACAGCATCCGACCAAAAACACGATTATACAACACGGCAAAGGCACCATTCCCCATCACATTCATGGTGGTTCCAAAGGCATCATATAGAATGTATAACGCCGTTACTAAGCCTAACATTTCGTTGTTAAACCCAAAGACTTGTTGTATAAACGGCGCCATAACAATAATGGTTGCACCGGGAATAGCCGCAACAGTAAACATATACATTACGTACAACCCTGCAAACTTTAAGAATATCGAATACTCTGGCAGCCCCAATCCAAAAGTTACCATGGTTGCGATAATTTTCAAAGGCACGCCAATAGAGTCCCCCATCAAGTTCATATTTACAGTGGCAGGAATTACAGAACGCGCAATTAAAGGGTTTTGTGTGTTTTGTTCCGCTGCCTTTAATGAAAAAGGAAGGGCTGCAGCACTGGACATGGTACTGATGCCAGTTATTGCTGGTGGCAACATATTTCGCAAATATCCACCCCATGTTTTGGGGTTAAATCCAGCACCGATTCCAAAAAGGAATAACGTATATGTTAATTGAACCCCCAAAATCATTAAATACACAGGACCATATTGTTTTAATACACACTGCAATGTTCCCTCATGCTCCATTTTCATCAAGAAACCCAAAATGAATAATGGCACTACGGGTATAAACATTTTGTTTAAAACAAATGAAGCTCCCGCTTTTAAGCGGTCAGAAATCTGCTGTAGTCCGTCAATATGTAATGCGCCTAAACCAACACCAGATATCACCCCCAGTGCCAATCCATATTCATTCCTTAAGATACTTTTGATCATTCCTGGAACCGGCAATTGCCACATCAACGCTACTTCACGACTCATATCTAAGCTAACCGCTTGTAATCCCGAGGCCTGTGTAATAATACCACTCATGAAATAAGCGATATTTAATCCCAAAAAGTTCATGAAAACAACGCCCGTCACCAACGTTACTACAAATAAGATTGCTCCGTTTTGTAAGGCCAAAAGCGTAGAAAACAAATATGCAAAAATAATATAAGGCAATGCTAAAACCAACAAATCCTTGATAATAACGCTGATCGTATAGAAAAACTCTTTTAGACTTAGCGGTATATAATCACCCGCCAAAAAAACGACCAAAATCATCATCACAAGCTGTAATGGTAAATTAGAGCCTAGTTTACGTAGTATATTCATAATGTTTAATCCTTAAAATATATTCCCCTAATAATACCTAAAAATATATTCCAGGCAACCTATTGTTTCAGA
>CAZMBF010000017.1:5216-11023 GCA_964564365.1 uncultured Alphaproteobacteria bacterium | reverse complement strand
CGGGGGCTAAGGGCAAGCGTTTTGCATTGCCAAATGCGCGTATTATGATTCACCAACCTCATGGTGGCGCGCGCGGTCAGGCAACAGACATTCAAATTCAAGCAGAAGAAATCTTGCGCATGCGTAAGATGTTAACGGACATATACGTTGAAACTACGGGGCAGAAATTTGATGTTGTTGAGAAAGCCTTAGAGCGGGATACGTTTATGGGGCCAGAGCAAGCAAAAGCCTTTGGTTTAATAGACGAAGTTGTTCTGCAGCGGCCTACAGCTGCCGAAGCCCAATAAAAAATTGACAAAATTAACTTTTTATTTGGTTTTTTGCGCAATTATATGTTTACTAGTAAAAAGAGATCGAAAGTTATTCTGGAAGTAATATGGTAAAATCAACCAAGTCTGAAACAAAAAATGAATTGCATTGTTCGTTTTGTGGAAAAAGTCAGCGCGAAGTAAAAAAGCTTATCGCAGGTCCAAATGTTTTCATTTGCGACGAATGCGTAGACTTATGTACGAATATCATTCGCGAAGAGTTTTCTTCAATGCTGTTTTCAAAGAAAAACGCAGAATTAACACCTGCTGAAATCAAGCGTATTCTAGATGAATATGTAGTTGGTCAAGAGCGTGCAAAGCGTGTTATGGCGGTTGCCGTATATAACCATTATAAGCGTATTGCTCAGTCAGACAAGGGTATTTATTCTGAAATTGAATTATCAAAGTCCAACATCTTATTGATTGGGCCGACAGGATCTGGAAAGACATTGTTGGCGCAAACATTAGCGCGTATTTTAGATGTGCCCTTTACGATGGCGGATGCTACGACGCTTACAGAGGCGGGGTATGTTGGTGAAGATGTTGAAAACATTATCGTCAAGTTACTTCAAGCCGCAGATTATGATGTTGAGCGTGCTCAACGCGGTATTGTGTATATTGATGAAATCGACAAGATCAGTCGTAAATCTGAAAACCCATCGATTACTCGCGATGTTTCCGGTGAAGGCGTGCAGCAGGCTTTGTTAAAGATTATCGAAGGTACTGTTGCGTCTGTACCTCCTCAGGGTGGGCGTAAGCATCCCCAACAAGAATTCTTGCAAGTAGACACGTCTAACATTCTGTTCATTTGTGGTGGAGCCTTTGAGGGATTGGACAAAATCATCAGCGCAAGAGGCAAAGAATCCTCTATTGGCTTTGGTGCTGAAGTTAAAGCTCCAGATGAACGAAGCATAGGTGAGTTGTTTGCAAAACTAGAACCTGAAGATTTAATTAAATTTGGTCTAATTCCTGAGTTTGTTGGGCGACTTCCAGTTGTTGCGACGCTAAGTGATTTAGACAAAGAGGCACTTATTAAAATACTTACAGAGCCTAAAAACGCCATTTCTAAGCAATATCAAGCGTTGTTCCGCATGGAAGAAGTTAATCTGACGTTTGATGAAGGGGCATTACAAGCTGTTGCTAAAAAAGCGTTAGAGCGTAAAACTGGGGCGCGTGGATTGCGATCTATCTTAGAAGAAGCATTGTTAGAGACAATGTACGATCTTCCAGACTATGAGGGTGTTACAGAAGTTGTTGTTAACAAAGATGTAATCGAAGGCAAGGCTAAACCCTACTTAATTTATGCAGATTCAAAAACTAAGAAAAAAGGACAGCCAGTAGCCTAATAAAAGGAGACTGATATGGCAAAAGAAATGATGCGACTACCGTTATTGCCGTTAAGAGATGTTGTTGTTTTTCCAAAGGTGATTATCCCCCTATTTGTGGGGCGAGATCATTCCATTAAGGCAATTGAAACGGCGATGGAAAATCATCGCCAAATTATACTTGTAACTCAAAAAGATTCTGAAACGATATCTCCTAAGTTTGCCGACGTGTATACTACGGGCGTTTTAGCAAATGTATTACAAATGCTAAAGTTGCCAGATGGTACGGTGAAGGTATTGGTAGAAGGTGGCGAGCGCTTCAAGATAGCAAACATGTTTATCGAAGATAATGGATATATTGGCGAAGGCATCCCGCTGACAGAAGTAACTGAAAGCACTACTGAAATTGAGGCGCTTAAGCGCTCAATATTAAGCTCATTTCATAATTATGCTCAGTTTAATGAAAAAACATCACCTGAAATTATTGCTACTTTAGACGCTATCGAAAACGCTTCTCAGCTTGCTGATACAGTTACGACATATATGGATATTCGACTTCCGGAAAAGCAAAAAGTTCTGGAAATCTTGGATGTTCAGAAGCGTTTGGAACATATTTTTGTTCTGCTTGAAGCTGAAGTTACATTGTCTCAAGTTGAAGACAAAATCCGTAACCGCGTTAAAGGGCAAATGGAGAAAAACCAGCGGGAATACTATTTAAACGAACAGCTAAAGGCTATTCATAAAGAGCTGGGAGAAGAAGAAGAGGATGATGAGTTCACTCAGCTGTCTAAGCGTATAAATCGAGTTAAGCTTTCCCCCGAGGCAAAGAAAAAAGCAGAGTGTGAGCTGAAGAAACTGAAGGCGATGAGTCCGATGTCGTCTGAAGCGTCTGTGATTCGTAACTATTTAGACTGGTTGCTTTCGTTGCCGTGGAACTTACCTAAGAAGCTTAAGATCGACTTAAGTAGGGCTCAGAAAATTTTGGATGAAGAGCATGAGGCTTTGGATAAAGTTAAAGAGCGTATTTTAGAACATTTGGCTGTTCAATCACGGTTAAAAAGCCAAAAAGGTCAGATACTGTGCTTAGTTGGCCCTCCAGGCGTAGGTAAGACATCGTTAGCGACCTCTATTGCAAAGGCTGCTGGACGTGATTTTGTGCGTGCAGCGCTGGGTGGAGTACGGGATGAGGCCGAAATCAGAGGACATCGCCGCACATATATTGGTGCGATGCCAGGTCGTATCATTCAAAGTTTAAAGAAAACTAACTCGTCTAATCCAGTCTTTCTATTGGATGAAATTGATAAATTAGGCGCTGATTGGAAAGGCGACCCGACGTCTGCGTTATTAGAGGTATTAGATCCAGAGCAAAACCATACCTTTAATGATCATTATTTAGAGGTGGATTTTGATTTATCTAAAGTAATGTTTATTGCAACGGCGAATACGTTGAATATGCCTCAGCCTTTAATTGATCGTATGGAAGTTATTCGATTGTCGGGCTATACCGAGCTTGAAAAAATCGAAATCGCCAAGAAGCATCTAATCCGCAGAGCGGTTGAAACCAACGGTCTGAAAAAGAAAGAGTTTGTTTTAGAAGATTCTGCCTTAATTGATGTAGTGCGTTATTATACGCGCGAAGCAGGTGTTCGTAACTTGCAACGAGATTTAAACAAAATTGCGCGCAAGGCTGTGCGTATGATTTTAGAAAAGAAGACCGAGAAAGTTATCGTAACATCAGAAAATCTGAAAGACTTTTTAGGGGTTTATAAGTATAAATATGGGGTTCTTGAAGTAAACGACCAGGTGGGCGTGACGACAGGTCTTGCGTGGACGGAGGTCGGTGGTGAAATCTTGCAAATTGAGGCCGTGGTTACTCCTGGTAAGGGTAAGATCACAATGACGGGTAAGCTTGGCGATGTCATGCAAGAATCCGTTCAAGCAGCCCACAGTTTTATCAAGTACAAAGCCAATGAGTTTGGTATTGATATAGCTAAATTTGAAAACTCAGATATCCACGTGCATGTGCCCGAAGGGGCAACCCCAAAAGATGGGCCGTCTGCAGGTATTACGATGTGCGTGTCGATAGTTTCTGCGTTCACGGGCATATCTGTTCGTAAAGACATTGCAATGACAGGCGAAGTAACCCTGCGTGGGCGCGTCTTGCCAATTGGCGGCTTGAAAGAGAAATTGTTGGCGGCATTGCGCTCGGGAATAAAGTCAGTTTTAATTCCCGAAGAAAATGTGAAAGATTTGGAAGAAATTCCTGCGTCTATAAAAGACGGGATCGAGATCATTCCTGTTTCTAGTGTAGATCAAGTGGTTGAGCATGCATTAACACAAACGCCAGAGCCTATTGTATCAACAGAAAAGATTGTTGCAAAAGAAGTTACGCCTGTCGGTGTAGACACGCCGTCTAAAAAAAGAGATAATATTATTCGACATTAATTAAGAAAGTGTGTTTATGAACAAGATATCTGCAGTTGTTTTTGCTGTAATAGGCCTGGTTCTGACGGGGTGTGGAGAGGTTCAGGTTTATGATGTAGATACAAAAATTGCACATACAATTCAAGTTGAACCCGTCTCTAAGCCTCGCAAGACTGTATATTTGCGCATAAAGGATGTGACGGGGCATGCGTCAGAGCTGGCAACTATGATTGAGTCTGAATTGAAAACAGAGGGATATTCTGTGATAGCAGAGCCAGACTTAGCAACATTTAAACTATTGGTAAATGTGATTAAGTTTGGAGATGGAACAGCGAATGATGAGGTTGCTTATTTGCAAGGAGTTGATCCTGCCGCCGCCGCCGCACTGGCAGCAGAGCAATTAAAATCAGTAAATATACGTCGAAACACAAATGTGTATGACAAAGCACACCCGGGGTATTTTAACTCTCCGTATGGTCGGCGAAAAAATGATACGTATATAGAAGATAGTTTTGTTGAAGAAACATCGATTCGTTATTTTGCAGACAGAGTTGGTATTGCTGATGTTGAAATTATCAATGCAAGAACAGGCAAAACCCAAAAAACACGATTAATGGCAGGGGTTAATGAGCGTGGGGGTCTATTTAAGTCCCCAACGCCGCAAGTTGATCATTTCGGCTGGGTGCGGTTGCTTCAGCGACTATCAAAAGCAGTGGGTAGCATGTTTTAAGTGATTTCTACATTACTCTAAAAACATTCAACACAATATACACTACGTATCTGATAAGAAAAGCATAGGGAACGATGATTTCTCGTTGAACTACAAAATTTTTCCTTCAGACAATGGATCTAGTCGTGAAATGTCCTTGTTAAACGACGTATACACTTGTGCAGGAAAGTGCTCTTCGAACTCTAAGATGATGTCATAGTTTTTATCGTTTATCTTTTTATACACATGTATGGCCGATATCCAGGATAGAGTTGTGGTAATGCCAATAAACAACAAAACGCCCAGAAGAAAGAGGTTTGTTAGATTTGTCTTGTCAACCAGAGTGCTAACCATTGAAATAATTATGGCATTTGCAGTTAAGTAAAATGCATTTAAATTGCGCCGTTGATCCCCAAGCTTGCTGTTTCCCTCCACAAACATTTTGTATTGATCAAAAAAGAACTGCTGGTTGTTTTTATCATCTCTGAAAACCTTAGGATTTAAAATTGATGTATATTTACTCATAGCGATGTCACCTTTCTATGCCCGGTTTTGCAGGCTGTTTTAAATACATCGGTTTTAGTGCGACTCTATTTTAACTTAAGTCACTTTACAAAAAAAGCAAATAAACAGTAATTTTCGTGAAAAAATTTACCTAATTTTAATCTTCAAGAGTTTTAATAAGACATAAGATGAGTAAAAAGGATTAAAAAATGGACAGCATACAACACGTATTAGATCGCGTCCGCAAGCCTCGTGTTCATATTACTTATGATGTAGAGCTTGGCAATGCGATCGAAATGAAAGAGCTTCCCTTTGTTATGGGAATCATGGCCGACTTGGCAGGAAACCGCACAAGCGAGCTTCCAAAGTTAAAAGATAGAAAATTCGTAGAGTTAGATCCTGATAGTTTTGGCGAGATTATGGCATCTATAGCGCCAAGAATTTCATTAGATGTTCCAAGTCGTATGCCCGGAGCCGCTGAGGCGGATACATTAAGCATGGTATTAAATTTTAAATCAATGGATGATTTTGGGCCGC
>CAZMBF010000017.1:0-5206 GCA_964564365.1 uncultured Alphaproteobacteria bacterium | reverse complement strand
ACAGATTGCTAAGCAAGTTCATGGATTATCAGACTATTGTGATTCACGCGTTCGACTTTCAGATTTGCTTGCAAAGCTGGATGGTAATGACGTATTGCACACAATTCTAAAGGATGTCATGACAAGTCCGGATAAGTTGGCGCAGATGAAAAAAGATTTAGAGGCGGCTGCTCCCGCGGCATAAACAATATAAAGGATAATAAAAATGGCTGATACTCAAGAAAATTTATCACTCGTGGATCAATGTCTGATTAACGCTAAAATGGCGTTAGATGACAGTCAAAAAGATCACGCGATTGAGCTGTTAAAAGAGTTTGTGGCGCAAGTTGAAAAAGGTGGGGCTGATGGCTTGCCAAACTCTGCAGTATTTATTCACAAACGCATTCAAGAAATTGACGATGTAATTTCTGCTCAGGTTAATCAAGTATTGCATCATCCAGACTTCCAAAAGCTGGAAGCTTCTTGGAGAGGTTTACACTTCTTAGTTGCAAATACAGAATGTGGTTCACGCTTAAAATTACGTTTGATGAACGCAACAAAGAAAGAATTGTTGGAAGATTTGGAAAAAGCATTAGAGTTTGACCAAAGTTCACTTTTCAAAAAAATCTATGAAGAAGAATATGGTACATTTGGCGGACACCCTTATTCTTGTTTGATGGGTGACTATGAATTTAGTCGCTCTCCACAAGATCAAGAATTATTGCGCAAAATATCGGGAGTTGCTGCAGCTGCGCATGCTCCATTTATTGCTGCGGCAGACCCCAAATTATTCCATATGGAAAGTTTTGAAAGCTTATCTACGCCGCGCGATCTTTCAAAACTATTTGAAAGTTCAGACATGGCAGCATGGCGTTCTTTCCGTCAGTCTGAAGATTCTCGTTATGTAACATTGGTATTGCCGCATGTATTAACGCGCTTACCTTATGGTCCAGAAACAGTTCCAGTGGATGGGTTAAACTTTGTTGAACAAGTTGATGGTGTGGATAACAGCAAATTCTGCTGGGGTAATGCATCTTACGCGCTTGCTCAACGTATTACGCATGCATTTGCTGCATACGGTTGGACGGCTGCGATTCGTGGTGTTGAAGGTGGTGGGCTGGTTGAAGCATTACCTGCCTATACCTTTAAAAGCCCTGATGGCGACTTAATGTTAAAGTGCCCGACAGAAGTAACGATTACTGATCGTCGCGAGAAAGAATTGTCTGACTTAGGGTTTATCGCGCTTTGTCACTGTAAAGGCACTGATTACGCAGCATTTTTTGGTGGACAAACGTCTCAAGAGCCAAAGGTGTATAATTTGGCAGATGCTACGGCAAACGCAAGCTTGTCTGCACGCTTGCCATACATCTTAGCTTCATCTCGTTTTGCGCATTATATTAAAGCAATTATGCGCGATAAAATTGGTAGCTTTATGACAAAGAACGATGTTTCGGTCTATTTAAACAACTGGATTGCAAACTATGTCTTGTTAAATGACAGTGCTCCGCAAGGGATTAAAGCGCAATACCCATTACGTGAGGCGCGCGTGGATGTAGAAGATGTTCCGGGTAAGCCAGGATCGTATCGTGCGATTATTTACTTGCGTCCACACTTCCAATTAGAAGAATTTACGGCTTCAATCCGCCTGGTAGCCAATTTGCCAAAACCAGCCGGCGGTTAATAGAGATAGGAGAATAAAATGTCAGAAACAATTAAAACGCCCGATAATCTGGTAGACATGGATGGGTTATTCAGTTCAACAGTTAAGGGATTTGAGAAATACGGAATATTGTTTAAGATCGAGCACGAAACTTCACGTGAGGTTTCAGGTGACGTGTCTGGAACATTAGACTCTCGCGCAGAAGTAAAGGCATCGCCCGTAAAGATTTGGATTAAGTCAGGCACATATGATCCAACAATTGAACAACATATGAACGAAGGTAAGCCGTTCAAAAAATTGGTTGTCATAAAGCTGACGAATGTTAATGGTGCAAATCAGGTGAAGCAGACAATTACTTTTGAGAACGTTATGATCACTCGAGTGCAACCTGATTTAACAATTCCATATCGTGGTGGAGAAGTTGACGGAATCGTGTGTGTAGAGGTGCGCTTTAGTACGCGAAAGAACGAAATTGCAGAGTTCGTTCAAGAGGGTACAAAAAAAGGTAATAACGTTTCTGGTTGGGATTACGGAAAAGCTTCACCGCTTGGCTAAACACTTATTTTAGAAAACTATCCAAATAACCCGCTTAGGCGGGTTGTTCTATTGGTGATCCCAAAATGTGGACTTAAGTAGTCGAAAGTTTTTAAGAATATTGTCTGGCGTAGGGATGTATGTTTTCCCGCACAAAGTCAGTGATTTTAGGTTTTCTATGCGAGCATCGAAGAAGTTCATAATCTCATCTAAGTTTGCGTTTGTTTGAAACCAATATAGCAGAGTTGCAATGTAAATGGTGCCTAAGCTTATTCGCTTTGTATAGTAGTTCATATCGTGCGACTCATCACCGGCTGCGCGCCAGATAATGTCCATCAGCTCGCCTATATATGCTGGGGACTGTAGCGCAATCGATAGGTTAAATATTTCAGCAATTGCAGATCGTTCCGCCTCTGCATTCGCCAAGATGTGTTGGAAGTGGGCATTTATCATCCATCGCACTTTTCCCGAAACACCTACCTCAATAGGGATCTCTGTGGCCGTTTCACGTAGTATGTCAGCAAGGTATAAATAGTATTCAGAGATTAAGCTCTCGGTGCCATATGGAAATAAAAGATCTAATTCTAGCCTTGATATTTTGGTGTCTAGGTGATGGAAAATTTCATCTAAGCACCATCCTGGAAAGGGAGAGATGCGTAAGGCGTCTAAAAGAATGATGCGTTGTTGCATGTCAGTTTCTCCAAAAAGATCGCGATGCTAGTGCTAGGACGGTAACAAACTCAAGGCGGCCTAAAAGCATGCCAGCAATATAAGCCCATTTTACCGTAGTGGGGAGCGCCCCCCACGAGCCTGTTGGACCTAAGGTGTTGCCTACGGCTGCGCCTACGTTAGATGTTGTGGCTATAGCGCCAGATATGGCAGAGATAGAGTCTAGTCCACATGCTGCGCCAATCAATATAATTACGGATAGCGTTAGCAACCACATCACAATAAATGTAATTACTGAAGCCGTTATTTTACTATCGATGACTTTTCCTTGATAGGTAGGGTGGAAAATACCATGAGGGGTTCTGAGTGTTTTAATCTGTGCATTTGCGATACGGAATAATATTTCAAAGCGAAAAAACTTAATTCCCCCAGATGTTGATCCGGTACAAGCGCCAATTATGCTTATCATTAAAACGATTTGTGTTGCAAAGCTTCCCCACAATCCATAATCAACCGTGGCAAAGCCAGTGGTGGTAATGATGCTTACAACAGTGAACGCCGCACTCCTAAAAGAGGTTAGCCAACTGTCGGTATTGGGCAAACAAACTACCCACGCAGACATTACGGCAACAATGCATGCGACAGAGATAAGATAGACAGTGACCTGAGAGTCTAGAAGGGCTGCATACTTTTTGTGCAACAACTTGACGAACGCAATCAGCGGCAAGCTGCCTATCAGCATAAACGCGATGATAATCCATTCTGCTGCGGGCGAATTGAAATGAGCAATCGACTTATCGTAATTTGAAAGCCCTCCAGTCGAGATCGTCGTAAATCCATGACACACCGCATCAAATGGAGATATGCCTGCCCACCGCAACATAAGTATACACAGTATGGTTAAACCTACGTAAACCTTTAAGATGGCTCGTGCTAATTGAGATACCTTTGGAAGGATTTTGTCTGATCTGTCAGAGAACTCGCTTTGAAACAGCTGCATTCCCCCAACTTTCAAGGTGGGCAAAACAGTCATGGCCATAATTACAATTCCGATACCGCCAAACCATTGTAGTAGGGCTCTCCATAGCAGAATGGTTTTAGGATAGGTGTTCAGATTTGTTAACACGGTTGCACCAGTCGTTGTTATAGCCGAGGCAGTTTCAAACAATGCATCTGTAAATGACAGATCAAGGTTTGAGAATACAAACGGTAGGCTTGCAAAAATAGAGATAGTAAGCCACGCTAAGAATGTTAATAGAAAAATTTCTCGGGTTCTAACGTTATTCAGTTCTGTGGAGTTGAACCCTAGTATAAAACCACCCCCCACGAACAAAGACAAAGCGGCAGAAAGAAAAAAAGGAATCCATTGGGTGATTTCTTGCAAGAAAAAGTAAGAAATACCCGCGATGCATAGGGTCATCCCCCCAATTAGTGTCAGCAGATACCCAATGATATATAATAAGCCCGAAAGCATCAGTTCATCAATTTGTTGTGGTGGGGGCTGTCAAGAGAAAAGGCAGGGATGTCGACCTCGAACGATATTCCGAGGTCGTCGACCAAAAAGTAACTTCCCACCATGACTCCAGACGGGGTAGAAAGCGGGGTGCCGCTGAGATATTTGTACCCCTCTCCGGGCTTGATGATAGGCTGCTTTCCAATCACTCCATCACCTTCAACTACAAATGAAGTACCTTGTTGATCAGAAATTAACCACCTTCGACGCATCAACTGCACTGCGTTGGGAGTAAAGTTTTCAATCGTAATCGTATAGATCCATAAAAACTTCCCATCCTCGGGTGAGGAATCTTTTTTCAGATACTCTGGGGCGGCTGTGACTTTGATGCCATGCGTGGTTTTGCTATACATAGAGTTTATATTAATTGTTCATTTAACCAATCTGCTAATTTTGACTTTGGATGAGCTCCAACCATTGTGCCAGCAACGTTGCCCTCTTTAAACAACATTAAAGTTGGAATGCTGCGCACTTGATATACCGTAGGAGTTTCTGGGTTTTCATCTACGTTCATCTTTAAAATTGTGATTTTGTCATTTAAGTCTTTAGCCAGCTCGTCAAGTGCGGGAGCAACTTGGCGACAGGGGCCGCACCAGGATGCCCAAAAATCAACCAAAACAGGAACAGAAGACTCAAGAACATCTTTTTCAAACGTTGAATCTGAAACGGAATTTACAGACATAGAAAACCTCTTAATTAACTAGGAAGATAATATCATTTTTTGCCAATCGTGAAAACAAAATGTTGTGTTATACTAGGCGATGTTCATTATTTGTTAATGAATAAATGCAAGATTAAAAGCGATAAAGGTTACATCAGCGCTTGGACTGGTGCACAATATACTCCGGTTG
>CAZMBF010000016.1:0-11099 GCA_964564365.1 uncultured Alphaproteobacteria bacterium | reverse complement strand
AAAGGTGCATGCGTTATCGAAGACCGTACCTCTGGGGGATTAACGATGACTGCATTTACAGCAAGTACTGATGCAGAGGTTGGAAATATAACGATTAACACTTTTGGAGCTGGGACCACATTAACACTGGGCACCTCATTTAATCCGGTTGGAGCGGCACAAGCTTTAACCTTAAACATTGATGATTCTGCGATTGTTACAGTGGCCACAATTACGTCTATACCACGCTTGACAGGTAAAGGAGTGCTTAAGTTAACGGCATCAATTATGACAGTACCGTTAGCTGAGATCACTCGTATTTCAAACTTTAAGGGCACATTAATTACAGCCAGCGGTGGTACAGCCGATATGGTGTTCACTTCTGATTCATACATTTGGACGCTGTCAGGCGTTACCGAGATTCCTTACACAGTCATTAAAGCGATAAAAGGCACGGTTAGATTGGCAGCCACAACAAAAGTTACGTTCTATTAATGTGATGTATATGGATCGTCTTCTTCAACTGGTGGAGATGGAGTCTTGATGTTCGAAGAGATGAGAGTTGGAAGGGGTGGGGCTTCTAAATCTGCTTGGTGTACAAAAAACACTTTGTGACGGCTTTCCTTGGTGGGGATATCTGCATAGAAAGTTAGACTATCGCGAGCATTTTCAGCATCATACACAGAGCTCGTGGGAAAGCGGTTACGGGATGGTTGTAATGTAAAGGCACCATCTCCCTTTGATCCATGGCTAATCAGCACAAATGCAGGCTCATTTGTTCGACTGCCGTAAATACGCCCCATGCGATCCATAACTACTAATGTGTTTTCACTGGAATTTATGGTGTTAGAAGAGTTTAAAAGGGTGTCTTGCTCGCTGACGGCATAGGTAAAGTAATAACCATGCCCGTCTCTTGCAACGTCAGCTGATAATCCTAATGTTTTATAGGGCAGAATGCCGATTTGTTGTGAGGGTCCTTGACATCGTTCTAAAGCAAAGCCATTCTCGGCATCGGGTTGACTGGGGCATGGAAGATGTCCTTCTGAGCGATGGTATCGATTCAGTGCTTTGATGATCAACGTCTTATTGGAGTATGTTACAGTGTTTTGATGTTCAAGATGAGACTGCTGCATCAATATCAAGATGCCGCCAATACACAAGCTAAAAATGATCATCGCTATGGCGACTTCAATTAATATTAGGCCCTGAGAGTGTTGTCTAAAGTTATTCATCGATATTAAAATACATTATGCAGGCTTTTTCAGACGTCGATAAATTATATCGTCCATCCTTGATACATTTACCACTTGTTTGATGCTGAGCGTCTAAAGATCTGACTCGACCAGTTAAAGGAGACCCATTATCCAGTTTCTTATTAATAAACTGTGCGTGTTCTGGGGTCAGTAACACCCCTTCGCCAGACGTGTCGTTTTGTTTAGTTCCAAGAACAATCCAATTGCCGGACATTGATTCGGTTGGGGAATAGGTTACGGTATAGCCACCTCCTAATCCACACTCGTTTAAACCTTCACCATAGTTTAAAGAAGTTGATGGTGAGTAGGGAATACCTTCCGCAGCATTTAGGTGGATCCAGAATTTACCTGCATTTGAATCTATCGAAAAGGGATTTCCGTTAAGTTGACCAGTACCAGCACCATTGGGAAGTGTAGAGTCAATGTCTCTGGACGCATATGGAAAATCCCCTGGTAGGAAACCATATTTTTGTTTAAAGCGATGAACTTTTAAACGGGTATTTTGAACTTCGGTAATCACGCTGTTTACTCGGGCCTGGTCGATGATGTGTTTACCTTGGATAACGGCTCCAATAAGTATACCAATGACTACCAATGCGATAGCAATCTCAACCAAGCCAATACCTTCTTGCCAGTAGTTATGTTTTGATGTCTTTTTCATGAAAGTTGTTCTAATCCTTTCAGACATCAGTTTAACCACTAAAAGGATAATAAATGATTAAAAGCAACAAGAATCTTTTGTTTGGTTAAAAAGCCATCCGTTCTTTATAAATTCTTATTAATCGTTTATCTTTTAACATTTCTTGCACAAGTTTTGCGTAATTCTCAGGGTTTGTGGTGGGAACAGGAAGTTTACTAGCATATTCAAATAATAACTCTCCAAAACGAATGGTTAGCTCTGCCATATTATACCTTAAACGATTAAAGTTATCCTTTAAGTATGGACTTTGAGCCCATTGTAAGTAATTACAAAGCCAAACACTGTCGCCAGTTTTGTCAAAGGTTCTAAAAGTTAAATAATCCTCCCAGCACTGGAAAATATCGATAGAAATAAATTGTTCGTCTAACTCAGAGTCGACAGTAATATTGGTAGTTAAATTTTGAGTCATATTATACAGGTTTGTGTTATTATAATATAAGCTTGCCAAAAACTCTGGACGAGCGTTTTCTTTTTCACTAAACAATTGGTTAGGATATACCCACATTTTATAGCCAGCTTGTTTTGTAAACTGAGTTTTTGCGATAGTTTGTTGGAGTTCTAAAGTCATTGTATTGACGACGACATTAAGTCCAATAATGATAATAGAAACGCTCGTTAATATAGAGACAAAAACAAATGCTTTTGACTCGTGATATTCTTTTGGCTTAATAACTAAAGCACCTATAGTACTAAGAAAAAAAAGAAACATCATGCAAAAAATAATTGTTGTTTGTGATAAATTAAACTCTGTCATTGGGGATCTCCGTTGTTTTTAGATCAAAGCCTAAAGCATTTTCATACTAAATTATAGGTATCATTTAAATTAATCAATAACAAGGTCAAATTCTGTTGATGGCCCTAAGAGTTTTTCAAGATGCTTAACATATTCTCTCTCTAATTGTTCTATTTCATCAAATAGAAAGTTTATTGTTTTTCCTTCTTTTAAATCCCAATAACTTACCATAAAAGGTTGTGATGAGGAGATCTCTTTAAAACATCCCCGAGCCGCCATGATACCAAGCAAAGGCAGTTGGGGTGTAAGGCCCTGATAGACGGATTGTTTTGAAGGGGGAGTTCCTGTTTTGTAGTCAATAATATGTAGGGAACCGTCTGATAGAACATCAATCCGGTCAGCTTTTCCAACAATGACGATGGAGCCAAACTGTGTGTTGATGGTCCATTCTCCTGATACCTCGGTCCATGTCTGTTGAGGCTGTGTTTCTTGATGTAAGTGGTGGAAATTATAAAGCTGTTCAGTTATCTGAGCTTTCCAAAACATGTGCTCATGGGGATCTAAATCAAGATCATAAACGTAATTAAGCGCATATGTAATCATCTGATCAACAGACATGTTCTGTTTTAATCCAACTTCTAGGGCTTTGTGAATAATAATGCCTTTATCGCGTAAATCTGCCGGTGTTTCCCAGGCAGCTAGGGGTTCTAATTTCAATATACAGTTTAAAAAAAACTCTGTGGGGTTGTTTATTAGTAAATGCACGGTTGATATGGATATACGTTTTGGAATTAATTCGGGTGGAATTCTAAATGAGTTTAACGTTGAGGGTTCTTTTACACTTGGATTCTCACTCAATGAATGTAAGCCAGGTGTTAAACGATTAAGTTGACCGATAATCTTTAGCCGTTCCCACCACCTAGAAGGCTGGGTAGGTTGATTGTTTTGGTGGGTGGTACGACACAAATACACCGTTTGACATCCCAATAGCGAAAGTAGAACCTTTGATGAAACCCCTGTAAGTTGTGCAGAGTTCGGCAATCCCAATTGATCTCTTAATTTTGAGTGAAGCCATGGGTTGCTGGAGGTTGAAATTGGCCAATCCCCTTCATTCAAATCAGCTATTATTACAACCTTAGGTTGCGTTAATCGTGCTTCTAACGGGCCCATAATTTGCAAGTGGTGGTCTTTAGGAGTTAGTGTTCGATAGGGGGTTGATTTTAAAATGTATTCAAACACCTCAAGCTCCTCTAACGAGTGTGCTAGTTCAGAAATAATTTTGTATTCAGGAAATTCATTAGCATTGATATTCCACTTGCGTAAAGTATCTAAAGCATAGGTTAACATCTCATCAAATGTTCGATGGATAGACGGTTGGGTCAGACGTATCAGTTCAAGTAAGTGCTCACTTTCAATGTCATCATCGGGTGTGTAAGATTGTAATGCGGCCATAAAAGATACTTGTTTTCTGCGCCCAAACTCATCCAGTTTCAAAGGTAAATCTCTCCAATAGCCCAACATCATTGGATGCATAAGTATATCTAACAACAGCTTATAATTTGTGGGATCGATGAAATACCGAAACAGACTTAACAGTACAGAGCCAAGATTGGTTTCATGTAATGAGATTCCGCATGAGTCATCGACTAATATGTTGGAAGCAACGGCAGTGTGATGGATGATTTTTGCTAATACGCGATTCGGAGTTACCACTGATACAATCCGAACGGTTTTAGAAAAGGATGCTTTGGCAATCTTCACAATGTGGTGTGCCAACGAAATAGCATCTTTAGATTCTATGAAGTGTAGATTTTTGAATGAGCCAGAGATATTTCTGGAATTATAGACGGGACGTTGCAGCTCGTCTATTAAGGGTTTTCGATGAGCATATAAGGGGAGGGGATGAATTGAATGCCCTGCATCCTTATACCTATTGGCCATCGAGTGATAACAATATCGAAGATCATGTGGTTGACATTCTGATGACGAAGGGTCTCCGTATATCCACACAAAGTGATCCGTTGAAAGTGCAAGGGCGAGCTGTTGCAGAGATAGTGGAATTGGCCCATCAATGATCAGATAAACGGTTTGATGGATTGAGGTTAATTGTTGATGGAAAAGGCGTACCCCTTGGTTTAAAGCAGTTGCGGGATGAGTCGTATTAAGTTTCTTTATATGGCTGTTATATCGCTTTAAAAGCGAGGATAATTGTCGTGTAGAGGCATCGTTTCCCGACAATTGCTCCACGTCTGTGTGATCAATTTCATGGGTAAACAACTCTGAAAGTGTAGCGTTTAAAGCAGAACACAACTGTTGTTTTTGTTCTGTTGTTGGGGTGTTCGAGAAAAAGAAGTCATCTAACACTTGGGGGTCGTCAATCAACGACCATAATATCTGAGGCATTGTGGAGGCTTTAGATGTTATGGAGGAGGCTAACTCGTCATAAGCCTTAAGCGTTGTATGAGCTAAAATCTCTGGATTTAGCTTGTATAATATACGGTTCAGCCGATGAATTGCTCGATCCGTGGGTAGCAAAATCAAAGCACCTTTAGTTTGAGTAGATGATAGGTGATTGGCTAAATGCCACAGCAGATCTGATCCTAATGGAAGGCTATAACACCCAGGTATTAAGCTATATTTACTCATTATTACACCGTTTCATCATTTAGATTCACCTTAATATATTTGGGGAGAAATACCAACAATCAATAACGAGGATAAAATGAATATTATAAAAGTTACGGCAATAGTTGCAACTCTATTAAATCTCGTATCTAGCAACAGTATTAGTGCAGCTGCGGTTATTGAACAATGATGATCAAGGTGATGTTCATCGTGATCCTCCAAAAGGAAATAAAGCTTCATTAACAACTGCTCATTTATAATTCATCTTAACGAAATTACAATCATTATATGAGATCTTCTTGCTAGAAGGCTTGTTTAATGATTGACCATGAAGCGACTACTTAATCTTTTTTTACCCAATCGATGTGTCATGACTGGTAAAATAGTTCAGGATGCCACAGGATTATCGTCTGAGGGCTTTTCTAAAATTCAATTTATTTCAGCCCCGTATTGTCATGAATGTGGGGCTCCTTTACGGTTTTCAAAAGAAGTATGCAAAGCTTGTATTCATGAACATTTTTTATTTCAAGAAGCGCGCAGCGTTTTTGTCTATGATTATTACAGCAAAAAACTGGTTTTGCAATTTAAACATGGTGATCGCTTAAGCTTATCAACGGTTTTAGGGCAATGGATGTCTGATTTTGGATCAGATGTAGTCCGTAAGGCTGATATATTTGTTCCAGTTCCTTTGCATCCAAGACGCCTGCGTAAGCGTATGTACAATCAAGCGGCAGAGCTAGTTAAGGTCATAAGTAAAGTATCGAAAAAACCTTCTGTATTGGATGGAATTGTGCGGGTTAAGGAAACGGTTTCACAAGGACACGAAGACCGCGAAACTCGATATGAAAACATGCGGAATGCTTTTGAAATCAATCCAAAATTTAAAGATCACATCCAAGGTAAAACGATCGTAATTGTCGATGATGTGATGACAACAGGTGCAACGCTAAATGCATGTGCAGCAACACTTTTACCTTTTGAACCAAAAAAAATCATCGCGCTAACACTTGCAAAAGTTTTACTCAGGTAAAATTTTGTGCTAAAGATATAACCGTTTTTTGAAAAAGGATAACTATGCTTAAAATAATTTTGTCATGCATGATCGGGAATGCATTAGAGTGGTATGCCTTTGTAATTTTTGGATTCTTTGCGCCAACAATTAGCCAATTGTTTTTTCCAAGCTCCAGCGAAACAGTTGGATTAATCAAGGCATTCTCTTTGTTTGGAATGGCTTTTATAGCTCGTCCATTAGGGGCTATTATTTTTGGTCATATCGGTGATAAGTTCAGTCGTTAGAACGCATTGTTATTATCGATATTCATTATGGCAATACCAACTGTATTAATAGGATGTTTGCCGGGATATGATAGCATTGGTATTCTTGCTCCGATATTGCTAAGCCTTTTGCTTGTCGCACAAGGATTTGCAATTGGCGGTGAGTTTACAGGTTCTATGGTCTTTATGGTTGAATCTGCGCAGCCACACCAAAGAGGCTTAATCGGCAGCTGGGCAACGTTTAGTTGTGTTTTTGGTGTTATTTTAGGGTCTCTTGTATCTCTTGCATGTACGCATATCTATTCACCAGAAGAAATTCTGGAGGGTGCTTGGAGAATACCCTTTATATTGACGTTGTTTGGAACGCTTGTTGGAACCTATATTCGTAAGAACATCTCAGAACCTAAGGCGTACTTAGATCATAAAAAGCAAAAGAAATCTCATTACTTTCCCCTAAAAGAGCTATTTACGGATCACTTTAGAAGCGTATTAAGCGTGATATTAATTGATTTTATTACTGCGATTGGTTTCTTTTTGTTAGTTATATTTTCACCAACCTATTTGCAAAGTTCAGCATATTTAGGCTTAGATGCGAATTATGCGATGAAAGTGAATACATTGAATATGGTTGTTTTTGCTGTTACAACATTGTTGGGTGGGTGGTTGTCTGATAAGTATGGCCGAAAAACAATGTTTATGTATGTGGCGGGTGTCTTTTTATTGGCGGGGTATCCAATCTTTCAATTGTTTAGTTTTGATTGGGAACTTGCACCGTTTATGGCTCAGTTCGTTTTAGCAGTGCATATGGGGTTGTTTTTTGGTGTGATTCCAGCGGGATTATCAGAGATTTTCCCAAGCCATTTACGGTTTACAGGGCTATCAGTATCCCATAATATTAGTATGGCGTTGTTTGGGGGAAGTGCGCCCCTATTAGCTACTGGATTAATTCAGTTAACTCAAGATATTGCTGCGCCAGGTTTCTTATTGATGGGGGCTGCGGTCTTTTGCTTAATGGGGATGCCTTTATATGAAGATAAATGGAAAGAGAAAGCGATCTAGACCGTTGTAAAATGACTCCTGAACTTATTGAGCAGGAGTCATTTTAGAGTGGACGGAATGTACACCACTATTACTTTAAGTAATCCATTGGGTTGATACTTTTTGTGCCTTTACGTAATTCAAAGTGAAGCTCTCCTTCGGTTCCTTCGGTGCCAAGTATTTCTGCAATACGTTGATTCTTCTTAATCATATCATTAGGTCGTACAGAGATTTCCCCCACTTGGGCATAAGCAGCAATCATTTTGTTGGTGTGCTCGATCAGTACGACTTTTCCCATACCTTTAATGGCTCCTACGAAAATGACCTTTCCGCCATCAATCGCAACGACAGGGCTCCCGGCCTTGGCTTTGATATTAATCCCGTTGTTGATTATACCATCCGAAGCTTTCCCAAAAGCTTTGATGACACTTCCATTTGCGGGCCAAGCATAAGTTGGTGCAAGGGGTTGTGTAGTAGGATTTGCGGTTTCTTTGTAGGCTTGCGCCAATGCATTCGGAGGAACCTTATATTGTTTACCCTTTGTTTCCTCAGGCTTTATTTTTAACTGAGAATAACGTTCAACCTTTTCTTGGGTTTTTTGTTCTGATTTAGCAGGCTGAGCCTTTATAGAAGAAAAGCTGGATGGTGCTAATGTTTCTGGAACTTTTAGCGTATTTTGCTTTTTTGTAGGCACTACTAGTGTTGGTTGCTCTAAAACAGGTTTTGATTGAGTCACCAAAGGTTCTGAAGATGCTGGCAATTCAATGACTTGAATTTTCCCTGATGTTATTTTGCTTTCGCCAGCATACTTGCGAATGATGGATTCAATGGCTTTGTTTTTAAACGCCTCCCATTCTTGAGGTGTCATATTTTCCGTATGACGAGTACTTTTCTCCTCAAACTCTACAGGAGACTCATTAGGCCCACGGGAACAGGCGCTGCTTAGCAATATTAGCAGCGTGATTAACATTAAGTGAGCATAAGCGCTAATTAGGTTCATCATGGGTTACCTTGTGGGTTCAATTATGTCGATGTTCATATAAGGGCGCAATACCTCTGGAACAAGAATGCTGCCATCACGCTGTTGATAGTTTTCTAAAACTGCAACCAGCGTGCGACCTACGGCAAGCCCAGAACCATTTAACGTATGCACAAAGTGCAGATTGCCAGCAGCATCGCGATACCTTGCATTCATACGACGAGCTTGAAAATCACCACAGTTGCTGCAGCTTGAGATTTCTCTGAACGTTTCCTGTGAAGGTAGCCATACTTCCAAGTCATAGGTTTTCTTTGCAGAGAACCCCATGTCTCCTGTGCATAATACCAGCGTTCTATAAGGAAGGTCTAATCGTTGCAAAATAGATTCGGCACAGTTCACCATACGCTCATGTTCGGCACTTGAATGATCGGGGGTTACAATCGACACCATCTCTACCTTAGAGAACTGATGAACGCGAATCATTCCACGAGTATCGCGACCGGCTGCGCCAGCCTCTTGACGATAGCATGGGGTGTATGCAGTGAATCTTAACGGAAGCACATCTTCTGTGAGGACTTCGTTCATCACCATATTCGTAAGGGGAATTTCACTGGTGGCGATTAAGTAATACCCAGAGGTTGTTTTAAACTGATCTTCTTCAAACTTTGGCAGTTGGCCGGTGCCATACAGGGCATCGCTACGAACAAGGGTTGGGGGTGAAACTTCTTGATAACCGAACTCTTGAGTGTGGGTGTCTAACATAAAATTAGCAAGGGCTCGTTCCATTTTTGCAAGTTGGTTGCGAAGTATCACAAATCGAGATCCAGAAATTTTAGCCGCACGTTCAAAGTCCATTTCACCTAAGGATTCTCCCAATTCATAATGCGGAAGTGGCTTGAAGTCAAAAGCTCTTGGTATACCAAAACGACGGATTTCTTGGTTAGATGATTCATCTTCTCCTAATGGCACCTCGTTAAATGGAATAGAAGGGATACTCATTAATAATGAGTGTAGATCTTCTTTTAATGCTTTTTCATGGTGTTCTAATTCGGGAAGACGTGCTTTAATGTAATTGCTTTTCTCAATCAGGGCAGATGCATCGTTTCCAGAAGCTTTTGCTTGACCAATATCTTTTGCTAGGCTGTTACGTTGCGTTTGAAGCTCTTGCATTTCAGATACGGCTGCCCGATGAGATTCATCTAGCGCTAATATTTTAGTGCTTAAAGGGTCGATCCATCGATGTAATAATCCTTTGTCGAAGGCAGTTGGATGTTCGCGAATCCATTTTAAGTCGTGCAAAGTAAGTCTCCTAAATCATAATAAAAGCACTGAAAGGTGTTTTTGTCAAATTTTCCATAATTTAACCTAATATTAACTATATTACGATTAGAATCAATAAAGTTCCAGGAATATTTGTGTTGCGTTTAATTTTAAATATTGTATTTACCTTAGCCATTGTACTTGCTCCCTCCAGTTGGGCTGGCACGTTAGTTCTGAAAGTCGAACACTTAAGATCATTTAAAGGGAATTTAATGGTGTTTTTGTGGAACAACGCGGATGCATATTTAATGAAAAACGCGGCAGATTATCGTGTAATTGTGGAATTGGAAAAACCCGAAAATGCACCTATCAACGGCGCCATTAACGTAAAGATTGATGAGATTCCTCAAGGAGCGTATGCCATGATGTTATATCATGATGAAAACAAGTCATATGAGTTTGATCGTAATTTTGTAGGTATTCCACTTGAAGGATTTGCCTTTGGGAATAACGCTCAACCCAAATTAGGTGCTCCTAAGTTTCAAGAAGCAGCAATCAACTTGGAAAATGTTGAGGTCGTTCAACAGGTGAATGTACTGTATTAATAAGCTACTATTACAAAATAGAACGCTTCACTCTATGAGATAAGTCAGCAGACAGAATTAGCCCAATACTTAACATCATCGTTAGTGTTGCGGTTCCCCCATACGTCATAAGGGGCAGGGGAACACCAACAACCGGCATAATGCCAATCACCATGCCAATATTAATGAAAAAGTATAAAAAGAAGGTAATCACAAGGCCAGATACCATTAGTCTTGGAAATGTTTGATGAAAGCTAAAGACAATCCGATAGCAACAATAGAACAAGAATACGTAAGCTGAAATTAGCAATAATGCGCCAATGAACCCGAACTCTTCAGTAAAGGTCGTGAAAATGAAATCCGTTTGTTTTTCGGGCAAAAAGTCTAATTTGTTCTGTGATCCATTCATAAAACCTTTGCCCAACACCCCGGCTGAACCCACTGCAATTTTTGATTGAATGATGTGATAGCCCGTCCCCAAAGGATCGTTTTCGGGGTTTAAGAACGTTAGTATGCGGTTTTGTTGGTATTCGTGCAGATGATTCCACAGTATAGGGGCTGCTGCGATAACGCCTGCGCCAGACCCTATAAAATAACCCCAATGTAATCCAGCCATAAATACCAATGACATGCCAACGGTTAATAAGATCATCGCGGTGCCCAGATCAGGCTG
>CAZMBF010000015.1:10220-11452 GCA_964564365.1 uncultured Alphaproteobacteria bacterium | reverse complement strand
TCTTGTTTTTCTTTTTCCACATCATTGTACCCTATTTATCATGCTTTTGCTATATATGGAGAAACTGATGCCGTGGAATGCACCCATTGAAACTGGATACACAAAACCAAGCTTAATACCTAAAAGATAGCGATTACCCCCCCAAATTACCCAACAAAAAAGGCCCTGAACATTTTTCAGAGCCTTTTTAACACTTAATACTGAATTAAGCGCACAAACGATGACGTCCCTTAGCACGACGACGAGCTAAGACCAAACGACCATTCTTTGTTGCCATACGTGCACGAAATCCGTGGCGACGCTTGCGAACTAATTCACTTGGTTGAAATGTACGTTTCATAATTGTTCTCCAGTTCTAAAAATTAAAGAGGAAGATGATCTCTTCCCCTTTAAAACTATTTTTTACCTTTAATATCTAAGTCTGCATCACGCATCGCTGCACCAAGAATGTCTCCTAAGCTTGCGCCAGATCCAGTTCCGCCGTACTCAGCGATTGCTTTCTTTTCTTCTTCGATTTCACGCGCTTTGATGGACAGGATAATCTTACGAGAGCTCTTATCAACGTTTAATACGATTGCATCAACGTTTTCACCCTCAGCAAAGCGATCAACACGTTGCTCTGCACGATCACGAGACAAATCAGCCTTACGAATAAAGCCTTGTGTGCCACCCGCAGTCACAACATCAATCCCAGCTTCTTGAAGCGCAGTCACGGTACATGTAACAACGGCGCCTTTTTTCAATTCACGTGTTGTTGATTCAAATGGATCTTTTTCTAAGTGTTTAATGCTTAAGCTAACACGACCACGCTCTACATCTACTTCGCGGATAACCGCTTTAACAGTATCACCCTTTTTGAATTCAGCAATGGCTTCGTCGCTTGCCTTTTCCCAGCTGATGTCATCTTTATGAACCATACCGTCGATCGTCTCACCAACGCCAACAAACAATCCGAACTCTGTAATGCTACGCACAACACCTACGATTTCAGTACCAATTGGATGATTCTTTGCAAAAATCTCCCATGGGTTATCTGAGCATTGTTTTAAGCCCAAGCTAATACGACGCTTCTCAGAATCAATATCCAAAATTAAAGTTTCAACTTCATCGCCAATATTTAAAACCTTTGAAGGATGTACGTTCTTCTTAGTCCAGGTTAATTCAGTGTAATAGATTAACCCTTCCAGACCCTGAGCAATCTCAACGAATGCACCGAAGTCAGCAATGTTAGT
>CAZMBF010000015.1:7527-10210 GCA_964564365.1 uncultured Alphaproteobacteria bacterium | reverse complement strand
TTACCTTTAACTTTTTCACCTACTTTAAAGTTTTCAGCAACGCCAGACCATGGGTCATTTTGCAATTGCTTCAATCCTAAGGAAACGCGACCTGTTTCTTTGTTGTAACGTGTCACAACTGCTTCAATTTTCGAACCAATGGTTAAGATGTCAGACGGGTGATCCACGCGGCGCCATGACAAATCTGTCACGTGCAACAATCCGTCAATACCGCCTAAGTCAATGAATGCACCGTAATCAGTGATGTTCTTGACAACGCCAGTAACCTTATGACCCTCTTCCAAAGACTCTAACAACTCTGCACGTTGGCCGCTGTTTGCAGACTGTTCAAGAATCGCACGACGAGACACCACGATATTTCCACGTGGGCGGTCCATCTTTACGATAATAAAGGGTTGGTCAATATTCATCAAATGATCTAAATCGCGAATAGGGCGAATATCTAATTGACTTCCTGGCAAGAACGCAACGATTCCCTTAACATTAACAGTGAAACCACCTTTAACCCGTTGAGTAATTTGACCAATAACCTGCTCATTCTTTTGGTGAACCTTTTCAAGCTCAATCCACAAAGATTCGCGCAACGCACGCTCACGACTTAGAACGATTTCTCCGTTCTTGTCTTCCATGCGCTCAACGTATACTTCAATCTCATCCCCAATCTTTGGTTCACCAGACCCATCCAAGGCGAACTCTTTACGAGAAATTCTACCTTCAGATTTTAAACCTACATCAACGATGATAAATTCATTTTCTAAGCGCACAGCGCGCCCCTTTACCACGTTTCCTTGATATAGTTTTCCTTTAGCAAATGATTGTTCAAGAAGCTCCGCAAAATTCTCTACGAGCTCTTCTTTTGCCATATTTGTCATTATATATTGTCCCTTCCACTGCATGTGCAGTTCACGAATTAGCCTGCTGTATTTAAAACCAAAAGCCCCACTTCATCCAAAAACAAAGTTTACAACAGACCTGTTTAAAAATTGAAAACTATTGCGAATAGTATTACAACGCAAGATATTTTTCAAGCGTTTTTAATATGCGTCGCACACTTTCATCCGGACTTTCTTCGCTTGTATCAATGATATAGGCATCAGATGCTGGCTTTAAGGGCGCAACAGCCCGCTTTTGATCCCGCAGGTCTCGTAAGATAATTGCCTGGGTTAATGTTGTTAGATCAGAGGCATACCCCCTCTCTATTAACTGATCATGCCGACGCTGTGCACGCACATCCGGCCTGGCCGTAACAAACAGTTTTAACACTGATTGCGGAAATACAACCGTTCCCGCATCGCGTCCGTCTATAATTACCCACCCCTCAACAGCTGCAACATAATCTTGCTGAAACCGATTAGCAATCACCCTGACAGACTGAAAAATTCCAATCTTAGAGGCCACTTCTGAGATTTCATGCGTCCTAAGCTCCTCAGATTTAACTGCATCTAAGTTAAAATCAGGCATTCGTCTCGCGATTTCCCTCTCGACAGCCCCCTCATCCAACCCATCTAAGCCGGCTTCAACACTCCAAGCAGCAAACTGTCGATACAATAACCCAGAGTCTAAATACTTACACCCCAACTCGTGTGAAAGTCGCGCACCTATCGTTCCCTTCCCTGCAGCAGAGGGTCCGTCAATCGTAATTACATTCAATTTATATTCCCCAATCTTACTGCATAAATAATCTTTCAGCGCACATGTTGCAAGATTTTTTTGCCCCTAACAACCCTGTGCCGTCAAAAATCTTTTCAGGTTAAGAGTTTTTAAACCAATATTATATACTATGAAACAATCAATATGCATTTTAGGTACACACATTATGTTTCTTTTAGATAAAATAAAAACGTTTTGGAAAAGTCATAAACTTCATTTCAACATCATCTCGGCCTTTCTTATCTTGCTTGTTGGATCAAATGGATTAATCATTTTCTATTCCTATTTTACCAACCGCTCTGCTGTAATGAACTTTTCTCATGACATCATGAAAGAAATCAGCGAAAAGGCAATCACAAACAGTGCTGCTTACTTAACCAGCGCAAAAAATGTAACCGTACTTAGCCAACGCATGATTACCAAACCCGAAGAAATTGATATGGAGTCTAACCCAAAGCTATACGAATACCTAGCCAACGTCTTGTCTGAATATCCCCATATTGATAGCATGTACGCAGGGTCTGAAAAAGGCGACCTTTTATATGTTGAAATGATTAATCCAGCGCGAGAATACTTCTTCAAAAATGACGCCTCCAAAAAACTTCCCGGAAACATAAAGTTTATCATACAAACCATTAAAAGAAGTATCGCAGAACCCATTCAAACGTATTATTACCTAGATGCTAACAAACGGGTATTATTAAAAGAACACCTAAGTAAATTTGACTATGACCCTCGCACGCGCGAATGGTACACAAATGTTGCACAATCAAGAAAATTCAATTGGAGTGGGATTTATATTTTTGCAATTTACAATATTCCAGGCATTACGGCATCTGCTCCATTAAGCTCTGGCGACAGCAACGGCGATGGTTTCTTTGGTGTTATTGGTGCAGACCTAACTTTAGGTGGTTATTCTCAATTCTTAGCCTCAACCCAGCTTAGCAAAGAAAGTCTCGTATTCATTTTTAATGGCGCCGGCGAAGTAATCGCGCATCCAGACCCTAAAAAAGGCCTGCTTGTTCAGGGCAGC
>CAZMBF010000015.1:0-7517 GCA_964564365.1 uncultured Alphaproteobacteria bacterium | reverse complement strand
AAAGCCCAAATGGTTCAAGGAATGGATCGCAAAGAGGTTGTTAAGGCATATGAACTATTCTCAAAAGCAAAAGAATCGTTAATCACATTCCAAGAAAGCGGCATCGAATACGTTGGCAGCTTTACACGATTCCCTGCCGATTTTCCTTATGAGTGGTATTTGTGTATTGTTGCGCCATCCGATGAGTTTATTGGAGTTATTAATAAAAGCTATCAACATAACTTAATGATGGCAATAACAATTTTAATACTTTCCGGTTTGTTTATTTATTACCTTTCTCGTCGCATTTCAAAACCCATCGTATATTTATCTCAGGAAATCAAACGTCTACAAAACTTTGATATGTCCGGCAACTTAGAATTCACATCAAACGTTGCAGAAATTCAAGCAATCCGGGATGCCATGGCCGCCTTAAAGAAAAGCCTTAACTCTTTTGGAAAATTCATGCCAAAAGCCCTAGTTCAAAAACTAATCGCAAAGGGTGTCGATATTAAACTGGGTGGAAAAGAAAAAGAGCTCTCACTGTTCTTTTCAGACATCGTTTCCTTCACGTCTATTTCTGAAAGCATGGGTGCCGAAAAACTAGCTCTGCACCTTTCTGAATATCTCAACGAAATGTCTCACATCATTATGGACACCGGCGGCACAATCGACAAATACATTGGTGATGCGATTATGGCCTTCTGGGGAGCCCCAATCAATGACCAAAACCATGCATTTCATGCGTGCCATGCGGCACTAATGTGCCAAAAACGCTTGGTAGAGCTAAACCGCAAATGGACACTAGAAGGTAAACCCGTATTTTTAACCCGTATTGGTCTGCACACGCAAAGCGTAGTCGTTGGAAACATCGGATCAGAAGAACGCATGAACTATACCGTTCTGGGCGATGGTGTAAACCTTGCCGCACGATTAGAGGGCGTGAATAAACTTTACGGCACAAACATCATGGCAAGCGGCGTAATGTATGAAAAGTTGAAAAACAAATTCTTGTTCCGCCCCGTTGATGTGGTCGCAGTCAAAGGGAAAAACGAAAGCGTCATCATTTATGAATTAATGGCGCAACTTGTGGATGAGCCCGCTCTACTTCCATCTGAACATACGATGGAGCTAGCAAATCTAACAACCAAAGCCTTTAAAGTTTATTTAGAACAACGCTGGGACGAAGCCTTAGAATTTCTTGAAAGTGGCTTAAAAAAAGTCCCAGAAGATACTGTTCTGAACTTACTTGCTGATCGTTGCCGTGAATTTAAGGTCAACCCTCCATGCGGCGATTGGGACGGGTCTATCCATCTAAAAACAAAGTAACAAAAAAACAACCTCCCCGAAGGGAGGTTTGTCTTGTTTGCAACAGATGTTGATCACATACCCATCATGCTTGGATCCATGTGTGGAGCCCCAGCCGGAGCCTTTGGCTCTTCTTTCTCCACGATCATCGCCTCGGTTGTAATTAACAAGCCAGAAACAGATGCCGCATTTTGAAGTGCAGAGCGAACCACTTTCACTGGATCAATGATTCCAGCCTGCATCATGTCAACGTATTCGTTCTTTTGAGCATCAAATCCAAAGTTTTCTTCTTTGCTATCCATCACCTTGCTAACGATTACGGATGCATCAATGCCCGCGTTAATCAAGATCTGACGAATTGGAGCCTCCAACGCACGACGAATAATATCAACGCCAACGCGCTGTTCTTGATGTTCTAACTTAATAGTTTCTAATGCTTTGATTGAGCGTAACAACGCCACACCACCACCCGGAACAATACCTTCGGCAACTGCTGCACGTGTCGCATGCATTGCATCTTCAACGCGATCTTTCTTTTCTTTTACTTCAACTTCAGTTGCACCACCCACACGAACGATCGCAACACCACCAGCCAACTTAGCCAAGCGTTCTTGAAGTTTTTCGCGATCATATTCAGAATCGCTGTGCTCAACTTGTTGACGAATTTGAGTGCAACGTGCTTTAATATCTTCGGACTTGCCAGCACCATCAACAATCACAGTGTCATCCTTAGATACCACAACGCGCTTTGCAGATCCTAACATAGACACATTCACGGCATCTAACTTAACTCCCAACTCTTCAGAGATCAACTGACCTCCCGTTAAAATCGCGATGTCTTCTAACATCGCTTTACGACGATCACCAAATCCTGGAGCCTTAACTGCGGCAATACGCAAACCACCGCGCAACTTGTTCAACACCAACGCAGCCAACGCCTCGCCCTCAACCTCTTCCGCAATAATCAATAAAGAACGGCTAGATTGTAAGACGCTTTCCAATACTGGCACCAATGGTTGCAAGGATGAAATCTTTTTGTCGTGGATCAGTATGAATGGGTTGTCCATCTCGCAAATCATCTTTTCGGTGTTTGTTGCGAAATATGGAGACAGGTATCCGCGATCAAAACGCATACCTTCTACAACTTCCAGCTCTGTGGCCAAAGATTTAGCTTCCTCAACGGTAATCACACCATCTTTGCCCACTTTTTCCATTGCTTTAGCCAACATATCGCCAATTTCACGCTCGCCGTTTGCAGAAATTGTGCCAACTTGAGCAATTTCTTCATTCGTTGTAATTTGCTTAGCGCTTTTCTTCAAGTGCTCAACAACGGCGTCAACAGCATGATCAATACCACGCTTAATGTCCATTGGGTTCATACCCGCAGCAATGACTTTGTGACCTTCTGTCAAAATCGCCTGAGCCAATACGGTTGCTGTTGTTGTGCCATCGCCAGCGATATCCGCAGACTTTATAGCAGCCTCACGCACCGTACGCGCACCCAAGTTTTCAAACTTGTCTTCTAAGTCAATCTCACGCGCAACAGTCACACCGTCTTTAGAGATCTTTGGTGCACCATAAGACTTTTCAATGATGACGTTACGCCCCTTTGGACCATAAGTAACCTTCACGGCATCAGCAAGAATCTGAGCCCCCTTAAGGATTTTTTCACGACCCTTTTCTGCAAACAATATTTTCTTAGCCATAGTTTTTTCTCCTAGCTTAATTAATTAAAAATTCCTAAAATGTCTGACTCTTTCATGATCAGATAATCTTTTCCATCGATCGTAACTTCGTTTCCACCCCATTTTGCGAACAAGACATTATCTCCAACTTTTACATTTAATGGTGCGATCGATCCGTCTTCTTTGCGGATTCCATCGCCAACTGCAATCACTTTGCCTTCTGCTGGCTTTTCTTTTGCGGTATCTGGGATAATGATTCCGCCCAATGTTTTTTCGCTTGATTCCTGGCGTTCAACAAGAACACGATCATGTAATGGTTTAAAGCTCATTATTACCTCCAATAAATTGTTAACTTTACGTAAGGGTATTATATCGCTTTTCATCCGAATGTCAATGGCACTCTTTTATACAGAGTGCTAAAATATGATAAAAAAGAAAAGTCGGTTAATCTTTGAATGATATTGCTATGATTAATTATTTCCTTATATAGTATCTACACAGAAAGCGGGAAACTCTGAAACTTTAGGTCGTGATGGGTTTCGCTTCTAACAGGCCGCACAATAACCTTTTTGCATATTTCTAAAAAGATCTTACCTTCGGCACTAATTGACCACTGTCTTTTGAAATCTAAACGAGTAAAGAATATCTTCATAAAGAAAAGCCCCCAGCTTAGGGGGCTTTTCTTTCAAACACTTAGCAGCAACCACCTGTATGTTGATGTTCCAAGTGATGTTTAAATGATTCTTCATCGTGAGTTGCAAACGACCATTCGTACCCATCTATATCTCCTAGGCGACAGAAGCGATCGCCCCAAAACGCATCCTCTGGCGCATTTAAACTTTTAGCTCCGGCAGCAAGGGCGTTTTCATATAACGCATCCACGTTTTCTACGTAAATATACAGCCCTACAGACGATGGAGACCCAGATGAGGCTGGTGTTTTATGAGGCATGCCAAACGCACCCTCTGGAGACAACATAATCGTACATTCTCCCAGCTGTAACATTGCATGTTGAACATCACCGTTTTCATCAACGGCAGTTCCTTCGTGTTCCTTAAATCCAAAGGCTTTTTTGTAAAAGTCAATGGATGCCTGTCCATTCCTCACAACCAGACATGGAGAACATTGAGACATATGTGTTGGGCGCCAAGAAGACATGGGTTTTTCCTTTCATTTTAATCTTACAAGCTCAGACTATAACAAAAGCTATCTTCAGCGCCACTAAAAACTTTGGCGCATTAATGACCTATTGTTTTCGTCTCTTTCCATTAACCTCATCCAAATTAGCGAGAGATTTATGACTTCACCCCGATGCCAATATAATTCCCATCAAGGTTCTGGCTTATCGTCCATTTACATTGAAGTGCAGACCAAGTAATGCCTTTAATTTCTTTCGTGAGCACTCTGTTTTCTTCTAAGGGCAATACAATCTCGCTGGGGCGTAAAAACTTGGACCATTGATGTGCGCCTTTAGGGGCCCACTTTAAAACATTTTCAGCAAGTTTAATGCCTGCAATATATGAATATGCTGTACGATTTAGGGTAGAGAAAAACAGCAGCCCGCCTGGGTTTAATCGTTTTGTGGCGACATTAAGTAGGTCTGTTGGATTGTCGACATGCTCCAGCACTTCTAGCAATAGGACAACATCAAAAGTTGCGTTAATGTGGCTAACATCGCCACAATGGTATTGGATGGATAGTCCTTGTTCGAGTGCGTGTTGTGTGGCAACTCCGATCGCCTTATTAGATTGATCGACGCCTGTAACCTGATAGCCCAATCTGGCAAAGGGCTCGCATACAAGGCCGCCGCCGCATCCAACATCCAGCATGCTTAATTGTTTGCTTGCACCAAAGTGTTGATGTAGGTGGTTTAGCATAAATTGTAGACGGACAGGATTCATAGCATGCAGGGCTTTAAAAGGGCCGGTCTCGTCCCACCATGTGTTGGCAAGGTTTGAAAAGATTTCTGTTTCTTTCGTTGTTTCTAAGGGTGTGTTCATGTTAAAGTCCAATCAATATTAGTTAATTATACTAGCACTATGGCAATCATTGTACAAAAATATGGTGGAACCTCTGTAGGTAGCGTAGAGCGTATGCGCCATGTGGTAGATTTAATCATGGCCGAACGTAACGCTGGCAATCAAGTGGTTGTGGTGGTTAGTGCAATGGCTGGTGCTACAAATCAATTAGTGAAATCGGCTCAGCAGTTTAGCAATGTAATGGGCACTGTGGCGTATGATTTTGTGGTGTCAACGGGTGAAAATGTTAGCTGTGGAATGTTGGCGTTAGCGCTTGCAGACAACGGGGTGTTCGCAGAACCATTAGCAGGGTGGCAGATACCCATTCGTACCAATGGCTTACACTCAAGAGCCAGAGTTGTGGATATTGACGCCCATCGCCTTCGCGGACTTTTAGAAAGGGGTATTGTTCCTGTTGTTACGGGATTTCAAGGAATTGGCCCAGATCATCATGTGACCACCCTTGGGCGAGGAGGTTCAGACACATCTGCGGTTGCGGTCGCAGTTGCGTTAAAGGCTGATCGGTGCGATATCTATACTGATATTGACGGCATCTATACCGCAGACCCGCGGATGGTTGCAAGCGCACAGCTTATTCCTAATATTTGTTATGAGTCAGCATATTGGATGGCTACGTTGGGTGCAAAGATTATCCATCCAAGGGCAGTTGAATCTGCAATAAGTCCGCAAATGCCTTTAAGAATTCTTTCTAGTTTTGGATCAGATAAATTTACATCCCTAGCTAACAGACCAAATATTTCGGACATAACAGGTATTGCGCACATTAAAGACAGTGTAGTCTTCAAGATAGAGACAGCATCCCAACAAAGTAGCCAGAAAGTCTTGGATGCGTTAAAAGATCAGGATGTCCCCATAGATATGATGCAGCTGAACACGACAAGCCTAAGTTTTTGCTGTGAGCTGGCAGATATGACTATGGTTGATAAAATTATAAAGACTAATACTCAGGCAGAGATTGCGACGACACCATGTGCAAAAGTGTCGATAGTAGGAAAGTCCGCAGCTAATCATTATCCAGATATCATGCAGCTTCTTAATCAAGGATCAATCGATGTTTTTGCTGAAGAGACAGATGAAATGCGCGCGTCAATTTGCATAGATTCTGGGCAGATGGAGCGTGTGATAAATGACATTCATACAATCTTTTTTCGTCCGACATCAAAAAAGATTGATTTTCAGCCTAAAATGCAGTAAAAACAATACAGTTTAAGTTTATTAATGCTCAATTGGGGTGTAGCCAAGCGGTAAGGCAGCGGGTTTTGGTCCCGCCACCCGAGGGTTCGAATCCTTCCACCCCAGCCAATTAAAATCTTCCTAGGCTTCAGGCAAATATTTCCGTGTAAGCAGGGCATTTTTTGCCACATTGGGTGCTTTCACAGTATTCTCAAAAGTTTTTGGCATGTTGATATGCCTGCCTTTGTCAAGCTTTGCCAGCTTGGCACATGTTTTGCAGTTGTTTGTGTGTAATATTTGACACCAAGAAAGGAATAACAAATGTCAAGAGTAATTCAAAACAACGCGGGAACGCAAGTTAGAAAGCATGAAAAATCTAAGCAAGTTGCGTCTGCGCGCCTAGCAAGTAGTCAGAGTATTAACAAAGCGTCTGAAGGTGCGGCGGAACTTGCTGCAGCAGCAAAACTCTCGAGTACTTCTCGAGCTTTGGCTGCTGCGACATCTAACGCTCGTCGTGCTTTGTCGTTTGGTCAGATCGCGGACGGAGCATTAGCACAGATTCAAGACGAAGTAGTTCGGATTAAAGAACTTGCAACAGCTGCATCATCGGATACATTTGACGCGGGTGACCGTGAAAAAGCACAGGCGGAAGTTGCAAAGCGTATTTCAACAATTGACAACGTTATCGTTGCCACTACCCGCTTTGGTGATACCGTGTTGCTTGATGGTTCTGGTGGTGACGCTGCAGATGGTATATTTAAGTTCCAGATTGCTGAAAAGGCAGGCGACGAAGCGCAGCTTGACTTAAGTGCAAAGTTCGATACTGCTACGCTGGGTGTTAACGCAGCTGATGTATCTACCTATGGCGCAGCTCAAGCTACTCTTGCCCTTTGCGATACAGCAATTGGTCGTTTAAACGATGGTCGAGCAGAAACTGGTGCATTCATGGCAGGTATGGAATCTACAATTACAGTGAACGACGTTAAGCAAGGTAACATTCATGAAGCCTTAGCCGTGTTGACAGAAGCTGACCTTGCAAAAGAAGCAACCAACTTAGCAATGGCAGACATTAAAGCACAAATGGCACAGTCAATGATCGTGAAAGAAAACCAAGCTGCATCAAACGTTACCTCATTGGTACGTTAATGCTATTTTTCGTCATTTTTATATAGAGAATAAAACTACGGGGCTTGCCCCGTAGTTTTATTTCCGAGAGTGCCCGAAGATCTCACGAAGCGGTTGCGGGTATTTGATCGATCGCACATAAAACAGACGTCCATCTTATTGCAACCGGAGTATATTGTGCACCAGCCCAAGCGCTGATGTAACCTTT
>CAZMBF010000014.1:0-12205 GCA_964564365.1 uncultured Alphaproteobacteria bacterium | reverse complement strand
TATCACCGGCAATTTCGTGATTGTCAGTGTTGGGCACTTATCCCATTCCCGCACTATTATCATTTCACCTTTATGCATCATCCAATAACATCCTCCTATTGTAAACGGTTTAAACGGAGTTTCACATACCCGTGCGTATACCGCATCCATGCCATGACGAACGTCAGCAGTCGTAACCAGAACCCCACGAACGCATGAGGCTATGCGCAACATAATTCGTTTTACAAGTGCTTCTGGCAGGCTTTTCAGCGACATATTGCACCGCATAAACTTTAAGCCACTGTGCCACTGTGTGTGGTGCGTTAACCATTCTGAAACCGCCCAATCCAGGGCAACTGCATCTTGATGCAGCTTGAAACACACGTTTTCAATAACTTCAGGTGTTATACCCATTTGGGTTAAGGTCTGCGCTTGCTGCCGCCATCGAACGCGCTCAAAAGTTGCGTTTTGATTGCTGGGGTCATCAATCCATGGTTGAGTTTTTTCAGCCAAGTATGTTTTTAACATAGCTGCTTTTTGTTTCAAAAATGGTCTGACAATGGTTATCCCTTGTCGTTTTTGGTATGTTGGGATGCCCGCTAAGCCACGTATCCCACTTGAATGACTCAAACGCATCATAAATGTTTCCCATTGATCGTCCTGATGATGTGCGGTGCATAAAAATGGGATTGCGTGTTGCAAGCAATACTGAATCATCATGTCATATCGAGCTTCTCGTGCGCGCTCTTGAATAGAGTTAAGAACAGGGGGGTGCGTCCACGTTAATATCTCATGATGAATGCCCCTTTGCTTCAGCCAGGCATGAACCTGCAAAGCCTCATCCGATGATTCTGCACGCAAGGTATGATCTACCGTCAGTGCGGTAAAGGACACTTGTTGTAACTGGCACCATTCGTAAAGTGCTATACACAACGCCATGCTGTCAGCCCCGCCCGATACCGCAACAGCAATATGAGGTGGAACGTTTTGCATGAAGGCATCATTCAAAGCTTGAAAAAGATTCTCTGTTGGGGTCATTTCGCCATGGTTAGCAGGTCAGTCATAGCAGGATATTAGTGTGTCTTAATAAGATCTGTCAACTGCAAACCGCTAGTGACCGCCAAGGCGCAGGCTCACCCCTGCGTGCCGCCCTAATGTGGTATTGTGGGGTGAGGGGCGCCGCGAACCGATCATTCTATCACCAACCATAAATTCATCCAAATCCAGGATTATTCCTGTCCATCACTTATACTTCGCAATTAAGATGTCGCGCGCAGTATTCAGCTTTGCGGCATACTCTGCAGAACCACCTTTGTCTGGGTGATGCTTTAACATCAGCTTACGATAGGCACTTTTAATCTGCATTGGCGTTGCATCCACACTAATCCCCAACAAAGCTGCTGCTTCCCCTTCTGAAAATCCACTTTTGGATGAAGCTCCATGATCGTGACGGTAACCTTGTCGTGCCCGCTCTTGATTCCGCAAATGCTCAAAAAAATCATCCATTTTTTCATGTTGTTTAAACCGAAAGTGTCGATTAACTTTTCCAGAGGGTAAAAGGAAAAAGGGAATAAATAATAGAAACAAGAACAGCACACCAAAGGCGACCAATGAAAATAACGACAGCGAAAGTATAACAATCCCCGCAAAAATAAGACTTTGAATCAAAGACGACCGCCCTGATTTTTCAGTATTTCGCATCAACACAATAAATAAATATACAAAAACTAATACTAAAAAACCAGGCATGCCACTTGTTTATCCAACTGTTTCTAATTTTGCTTGCAAATGCGGCAATTGCAGCATATCCAGGATTGAGCGCACCTCCTGACGCGCTGCAATATGTGACATACTTAATGGAATCCCAACATCTTGCAAATCTAACAGCGTTAAACCTTGCACAAACAGCTCACGGAAAATAACGCGCTCTGAAAATCCTGTCATTAAACGATACCCCACGCGTTTTGATAGCGCCGTTAATATCTTGTACATTTCCTCTTTGTTTTTAGCGTACAGGTTCGTTAAACGGTTACGCATAACAATCCAATCAATCGGCTGTTTATCGCGAATCAAACGATTTTTCTTTTGTTCCCATATCATTTCTGAATACACACTGGGTCTTAAGTTATTCGGATCATTGGAATTTAAGCGCACCAACATATCTAAATCGATAAAACTATCATTTAATGGCGTTATAATCGTATCGGCATAGGAATGTGATATCCTTGAAAGATTCGTATCATTTCCAGGAGTATCAATCACAACAAAGTCACACTCAGACAACTCTGCCAATGCGTGTGCAAAGCGCTCTTTTTCATCTTGCTCACTTTTCTTTACGTCTTCAAGCTCTGACTTCAAGATTGCTTTATGCGCAGGAATAGGCAACCGCTGTTTATGAGTTTGGTTATAGCGAATACGATTTTCCAGGTACCTTGATAGCGTACCTTGGCGCGCATCTACATCTAGACACCCTACCTTAAAGTCCAACCTTAATAAGTAAACCATTACATGCATTGCAGCTGTTGATTTACCTGTTCCACCTTTTTCATTTCCAAAAACGATGATATATGGTTTTTTAATACTCGACATAATTCCCTGACCCACATTTTTTCATTTACAAATATTTTTATCACAGGCATAGTCCACTTGTAAATTTTTAAGTCAAAAAAAGAGATGAATCGCGAACACATAATTGATACAAGTGACAAAAATCAAACACTTCAACAGTGGCTAAAGAAACAATTTCCATATGTGCCGTTTTCACAATGGCAAAAATGGTTGCGTACAGGGCAAATCCGCTGCGATGGAAAGCGCGCAAAAGGACTAGAGATTCTAACCGAAGGACAAAAGGTTCGAATCCCCCCCATGGTGGCAAACTTTCAATCCACCTCACCTGATAAACCATTGGTGGGGCATCTAACCTATACCCCCTCCAACAGTGAGCTTGATCATTTTAAAAGCACCATCCTCTTTGAAAACGATGAGATTCTTGTCATTAACAAGCCTGCAGGACTTGCCGTACAAGGGGGCTCAAACATACATAAGCATGTCGATGGCTTAGTCAGAGCCCTTTATCCGCAACACTCACCAAAACTTGTGCATCGATTGGATCGAGAAACAAGCGGGGTGTTACTGCTGGCCAAGAATTTGGAAGTTGCACAGAAACTGACAAAAGCCTTTGCCGTGCACAGCATTCAAAAGGAATACTGGGCTATAACAGAAGGCATCCCTCCTAAAGCCCAAGGCACCATTTTGACCCACCTTGAAAAAGGATGGAGCAAAGATATGGAAAAAATGAAAGTTTCCAGCACGTCCGAGGATGCAAAACCCAGCGAAACTTCCTATAAGGTGCTTGCAAAATCCATAGCAACAAAAAAGACATTTTTGTCACTAATCCCTCACACAGGGCGCACCCATCAACTGCGCGTCCACTGTGAGCATATTCGTTGCCCGATTTTAGGCGATCGCAAATACAATCCAAAAAGTGAATCACGTCAGCTGCACCTTCATGCCCATCAACTTTTGCTGCCACCAGAGCTGGGTGGCCATATCTTTACGGCAGAACTACCAGGGTATTTTAAAACCAGCCTGGACAAGTTTAGGCTCATGAGAAGCTCTAATTAGGCACGTTCCCTTCGGTCACGTGACAACTCTACTGCCCGCCCAACCTGGATGAAGCCCTTTGGGCTTCACTGCGGTTTTCCAACCCCCAAGGCGAAGGTTCGCCCCTGCGTGGCATTGTGGGGCGAAGGGCGCCGTATCTGACGCGCGACCCAGGAAACCCGCTTGGGGTTTGGCGGGGCCCCCGCGTCAAGCTCACTACATCACATCACCCCACTCGGCTTTCTTAGCCGTTGAGTAGCTATCTTTTTGAGATTTTGAGATCGTTTTGCGTTCATACCCTAACTCAGAGCATATATCCAACGTCACGTGACCAGGGCGAGTCATGGGTTTCTTGATAATCCGTCCCTCACTTGCACTAAATTGAAGCGGGGTTTTCCGAACAATCAAATAACTAAACTTCTCATTTTCATAGGGCAATGTCGCCCCTTTGATCTGCTTTTGCATGGGGGTGCGTTCTAACCGCACTGAAAAGTGACACCAGTCTGGTCCATTTAACGGGCAAAGATAGCTCCCCTGACAGGGGGCAACCACATATCCACCCTGTTCTGTAAGATACCGACGTATATTTAGAATAGCGTCAAACCCTTTTGGAGTGCCGGGCTCAATCACAACCAACCATTCAGACACATTGTGCTCCCACACGTGGGCAATCGTTTTAGAAATGGTATCGTAAGTATTTTCACCTGCGGTATACGACATCAACACCAAATCGGCTTTGGCGTTGGGTAAATTTTCGGGATACCGCCCCAGCATCCATTCTACGTGATGGTTAGAAACATCGTTGTTTAAGCGCTCTGCCAACGCAACAAATCCCGGATCTCCCTCAAATCCAGTGTACGTTTCTAATGCGTTAAAATGCTCGCGCACAGCCCACAATCCTGTACCTGGGCCACTGCCGATATCTAATACGGTTTTGACGTTTGAATCATGTGGGATTTCTTGCAGAACTCTTGAAATTGCCGCACAGGTCGCTGGCATCCTGGACATTAAGTAAGTGTCATACATCCCCTCGTGATTCTTGAATGCTTGATAATTTTCACGCAGTTTCACGGCGCTAAATGGCTTAGAGTTGCTGATATTCTTTCGAATCGCTTCAACAAGTTGTATGGGAAGTTTAATCATAATTGTCCTGAAAAGGTGGCGGATGGAGTGGGATTCGAACCCACGAAGGAGTTTCCCCCTCGCCGGTTTTCAAGACCGGTGCTTTCAACCGCTCAGCCATCCATCCGAGACTAGGTATACGAATTTTTTGGATCAGATGCAAGGATTTTTATTTGTTTTTTGCAAAAAAATTACTTGATATTTATCTTTGTACGCGATAATGTTTCCTCGTTGCCCGGATGGCGGAATGGTAGACGCAACAGACTTAAAATCTGTCGATCCTAGTGGTCGTGGGGGTTCAAGTCCCCCTCTGGGCACCACAAACAGCTCTTTAAGAATCAATGCCTCGTTATAAATTTACAATCGAATACGATGGAACTCACTACTGCGGCTGGCAGTATCAAAAAGATCTTCCAACCATTCAAGGTGAAATCGAATCCGCAATACATCGCATCACCCAAGAATATGTACGGCTGCATGTCTCTGGACGCACCGATGCAGGCGTTCACGCCCTTGCTCAGGTGGCCCATGCGGACATTTCAAAAGATCTGGATCCTTTTCGGTTTACTTATGGCTTAAACCATTTTCTTAAAGACAAGGGGATTGCGATTTTATCTGCTGAAATGAAAGACGAAACCTTTCATGCCAGGTTCAGCACAACTGCGAGAGCCTACGTTTATAAGATTATTAACAGGCGCCCCCATTTAACGATCGACAAGCACAGAGCTTATCATGTGTCACTTCCGTTGGATATCGATGCCATGAATGAAGCAGCGCAGTATCTTTTAGGTACTCACGATTTTACAACATTCCGCGCTACAGAATGCCAAGCCCTCTCTCCCATCAAGACGCTTGATCAGGCAAAGCTTATTCAAAACGGCGAACTTATCGAATTTCACACGCATTCAAAATCTTTTTTACACCATCAAGTTCGTAATATGATTGGTACGTTATGCCTGGTTGGGCTAGGAAAATGGCATCCCATTGATGTCCAACATGCCCTTCGTGCAAAAGATCGAACTGCCGGCGGCCCCACCGCGCCACCAGATGGACTTTACTTACGTGAAATAATCTACTAATATGTCCCAGATTAATAGAAATAAGACAAATGACACACATTCAGAAAATCTTCTCATTGCCTGCATTATTAGTACTGAGTGTCTTTGTATCCGAAGTTGCCTTGGGGCTCTACACGCCTGCGCTTCCCTATATTGCTCAACATTTCAATGTTTCAAACGATCTGGCTCAAATGACCCTTAGTATAGGATTGTTTGGCTTTGGATTAGGATCCCTAACCCACGGACCACTGTCCGATGTGTTAGGGCGCCGGGTTATATTACTGGCGTCTTTTGTTATCTTTGTTTTAGCCACATTTGCATGCGCTTCGTCATATTCCATCTATGGATTAATCATTTCAAGGTTTTTTCAGGGATACGGCATTGGTGCTGCGCCCATTATCACGCTTGCGGTTATTCGTGAAGTCTACCCCACCCAAACCGCAAACCGTTTAATGTCATTAACGGGAGGGGTCATTGCCCTAGCACCTGCCATCGCACCAAGTATCGGTGGCTTTTTAACACAAAGCTATGATTGGAGAGCCTGCTTCTATGTTTTGCTTTGGCTGGGAGTTGCTTTGCTCATCCCACTTTGGATGTATATGCCAGAAACCCTTAAAAGAAATAAAGATTGTCGCCTGACTGTAAATGGTTTTTTCAAAGATTTGTTTAATGATACCAAAGAGTTAGCTGTCAATCCGAACTTTTTAACCGTTGTCACCATCTCCTCGTTAATGGTAACGTGCATCTGGATGTACGTTGGTATCGCGCCATTCTCATTCCAACTGATGGGGGTATCCCCTCTAGAATTTGGATTTTATTATGCAATAACGGTATCAGGGTATATTTTAGGATCGTTCGTAAATACGTTTTGGGGATATCGATTTAGCTTTCAAACATTGCTCGTTTCTGGTTTTGCAATTATTATTGGCTTCTCGTTTGCGCTTTTACTGCTTGACCTCTTTTACATTCAGTCGCCCTTGTTAATTTCACTTTTTGTGGCTGCGCACTCCTTTGGGTTAGCCTTTATTTTCCCAATTACCAACACGCTTGCAATGAAAGTTGGAACTAAAGGCGGATTAACAGCCTCTATCCTAAATGGCATGGAGATCTTTATTAGTTCTATTGCGGTCATCAGCATTAGTGTTGAAGATTCGTCTAACTTTGTATATATTTCGTTGATTCGTTTGCTAACGTGTATCGGGGCTTTCGTCATTTACAAGCTTTGGATTGCAACGCGAATGAAAATATTATTACAAAAGGATTAGCATTATGGGATCTCCCTCACGTCCACATACCTTAGGTTTACTTTCTGCAGTTTCTTTGGTCGCAGGAAATCTAGTTGGTTCAGGCGCTTTCATGATGCCCGCAACCCTGGCCGATTACGGATCTATCAGTTTGTTTTCATGGCTGTTCACATCGGCAGGCGCCCTTGTGATTGCATTAATTTTTGCCCGCCTTAGCATGAAATATCCGCATACCGGTGGACCTCATGTTTATGCAGGAAAAGCCCTTGGATCACACGTTTCGTTCTTTGTGGCATGGGGATACTGGATGTTAACATGGATTGGAAACGCCGCTGTTGTCGTTGCAATGTATGGGTATCTTAACGATTTGTTTGATGGCAAGCTTAGTCCACCAGCATTATTTATACTTGGATTGGCTATTTTATGCATGATCACATGGGTTAACCTTCGCGGCATAAAGGAAGCCAGCTTCATTCAAAACATCGTTAGCCTTTTAAAACTTGTCCCACTTGTATTAGTCCCCATAGCCGCATTCTTTATCTTTGATGCCGACCGTTTAGTCCCCATTGTTCATAACGGTCAAAGCATATTTAACTCATTTAACTCAGCCGCTGTCTTAACCCTTTGGTGTTTTGTGGGCATTGAATCCGCAACTGTGCCTGCTGAAAATGTGCGCAATCCTCAAGTTACAATTCCAAAGGCAACCGTCTATGGAACATTGATCGCAGCGATTACATACATTCTGGGTAACCTTGCGTTACTTGGCGCTGTCGATCATGCAGAGCTCTCCGTTTCGGGGGCTCCGTTTGCATTGGCTGCCGACCGCGTATTCGGTGGTGTACTTTGGGGAAACATCGTATCTGCTGCTGCAGTTGTATGTTGTATCGGAACATTAAATGGGTGGATGTTAGTCGTTGGACAAATTCCTTTTGGCGCTGCTAAACAAGGATTGTTTCCAAAGTTCTTTGCACATCAATCAGAACGTCATGTTCCAACCTATGGTATTATGATTTCGGCCCTCTGTATGGCCTGCATCCTTACAACGACCTTTGATCCTGACCTCAGTGAACAATTTGCCTTTATTGCAGAGCTAGCCACAGTAACAATTCTTTTATTGTTTATTGTGATGCTGATTACTTTTGCACGGTTAATCAGCAAATGCATTTTTACTAGGTATATTGATAAAGTATTACTAGTACTTGGAATCGCTTATACCAGCTGGACATTATACGGTGCAGGCTTGAAAATGGCGTCATTATCCGTTATTGTTGTAATTTCAGGAGTTCCCATGTATATATACATGCGTAATAAACTCCCAAAAATACTATAAGGAATTTCCGATGAACCAAATTTTGATTTTACCTTTTTTAGAACTTATCAATGGATTACTAGGGCTCTATCAACTCCTGGTTATTGTTGCAGTGATTATCAATCTTTTAGCTGCGTTAAATGTTTTGAACACGCATAACAGAGGTGTCTTTGTCTTAATTACCGCAATCAATCGGTTTACAGATCCAGTATTATATCAAATTCGAAGAACCATACCGACGTTTGGTGGATTGGATTTTTCTCCTGTCATTGCCATCTTTTTAATTCATGTGTTACAAAACATCATTCGACAACTGCACATCTATTTAAGCTAACATGACATCTACACTCATTCACGGATTAACCATCGCAAATGGAGTTCGATCTGGCGTTCAAGCCTCAGCTGAAGAGTTTAAGGGTAAGTATGGAATTCCGCCAGGGCTTGCCATTATCTTTATTGGCGAAAATCCTGCAAGTCAAGCCTACGTGAATATCAAACTGAAACGCTGCGAAGAAATCGGAATTCATACACAGCTCCTTCAGTTTCCAACTACGGTCTCAGAAGAACAAGTTATAAGTGCTATCGATTCATTAAATGCACGTACAGATATCCATGGCATTATTATTCAACTTCCCTTACCTGCTCATTTAAATGCAAGCACGTTGATCAGCCATTTATCTCCTCTAAAAGATGTAGATGGATTACATCGTGAAAACATTGGCGCATTGCACAGCAATGGTGGTGGAATCATCCCCTGCACGCCAAAGGGAATTCTAGCCCTATTAAAGACACTCCCAATCTCATTAACGGGAAAGCATGCCGTCGTCATTGGTCGATCCGCCATTGTTGGGCGCCCCATGGCAGCCCTATTATTAAAAGAGCACTGCACAGTCACTCACATTCATCGACATTCAGAAAACTGGTCGCCGTTAACTCAGCTGGCAGATATCATCGTGGTGGCAACGGGTGTTCCCAAATTACTAAAAGCAGAGCACATCAAACCAGGTGCCATCGTCATTGACGTGGGCAGTACCCGGATTACTAACCCAGATGGTACATCATTTTTTGTGGGAGATGTAGATTCAAGCATCTTTCAAAAGGCAGGCTATATAACGCCTGTCCCTGGTGGCGTTGGTCCCATGACTGTCGCCATGTTATTACACAACACAGTAGAAGCCGCCTGGAATCAAACATCATGACCGACGATACCCCAAAACACACCTTTAAAAAGCCTATTCAAAAGCGTCGCTTAACAACGACCCTATCCAAAGCAAAAGGCAAGACTGTTTCTCAACAACGCTGGTTGATGCGTCAACTGAATGACCCTTATGTTCATGCAGCGCGCGAAAACGGCTACCGATCCCGTGCAGCATTCAAACTAATCGAACTGGATGAGAAATACCATTTGCTAAAGCCTGGCATGCGCGTCATCGACCTTGGGTGTGCTCCTGGCGGATGGGCCCAAGTATGTGTTGAACGATTGCGCATCAACGAATCCAAAAAGGGGCAAGTGATCGGCATCGACTTACAAGAGGTATCCCCCTCAATTCAAGGAGCAACGCTCCTTCAAGGTGACTTTTTAGACCCAGAATTGCAACAGCAACTGTCTTCATTGCTGACTGGTCCCGTAAACGGCGTCCTCAGCGATATGGCGCCAGCCTCCACAGGACACGAGCAAACAGACCACCTTCGCATCATGGCATTGGCTGAAACGGCATTGCATTTTGCCCTCCCCGTTTTATCGCCAGGTGGGTTTTTTGTTGCAAAAGTACTTCAAGGGGGCAGCGAAAAAGACCTTTTAACCACCCTTAAGTTACACTTTACAAAAGTGATGCACGCAAAACCTCCTGCCAGCAGGAAAGATTCCAGAGAATTATTTGTAGTAGCCATCGGTTTTAAAGAACGTTAAACTAAGTAAAAAGAGTCTTATTGTGCGCATTGTTTTTTGTATTATTACCCTGTTCGTTTGTAATGTGTTTACGCTCTCTGCAAGCTCTGACTCATCTTCAGACTCTCAGCAAGTGGAAAAGAAACAAAAGCTATTTGTACTTCCCGATACCTATAAAAAATATACCCTTTCATTTGGAGACCCAAACGCTCCTATAAAAATTCACAAGTTTTTTTCATTCTCGTGCACATCATGTATGAGGTACCACAAACACCATTTTCCCGTCATTTTAGATGAATATATCAATAGCGGAAAAGTGTACTGGACACTAGTACCCTATGTGATGGATGTAGATACCTTGTATGTGATGGCGGCAACATCCGAATGTTCTGATGAGATCAAACGAAAAACCTTTGACTGCATTCTAGAAAAAGCGATGACATGGACAGATAACGACAATAAAGAAACCATCATTCAAACCCTAAAGGACTGCGGAATGGCTGAAGAAGAAATTCAGCTGCACCTTTCAGAGGCAAACTATGAACATGTTTTACGTGAAAGTTTTGATTTTCAAGAGTATATTACCCTTGATGGCACCCCAACCCTGTTTATGAATGGCGTTGAAATTCCTGGGGTTCCCAGCAGTAACAAGTTAAAGCAAATGATCTCTGATGCTTTAAGTGCTCAAACTAAGGAGGATCAATGAACGTCATAAATTCTGTTTCTTATTGGATTGCAACCTATTTTAAAGTTGGGTTGTGGCCTAAAATGCCCGGAACGTGGGGCTCATTGATGGCACTTCCGTTAGGTGCTGTGATATACTTTATCTTTGGAATTAAAGGCTTAATGATCGGAACGTTCATAGCCTTTGTTTTGGGCATCATTGCCAGCTATTTTGTATTATATTCAACCCTTGATCCTGACCCCTCTTTTATCGTAATTGACGAGGTTGCAGGTCAATGGCTAGTGTTATGGGCTGCCGGCAACGATATTCGCTTTTGGCTACTGGGATTTATATTGTTCCGAGTCTTCGATATTTTAAAACCTTACCCCATCAAAGACATCGAACTTTATTTCGCAGATGGCACCCAAGCATCCAAAGCAACCGGCATTATGGTTGACGATATAGTCGCAGGACTTTATGCAATTATTTGCCTGTGGATCTTAAAGTTGATGTTTGCTTAGGCGTTTTAGATTTTTGAAAAAAACTCCCCCGCTTTTTCATACTTCGTTAACCAACCGCTCATATAATATAAGAAACATAGGAACTATAATAAAGTGAAGCTATCAGATTTTTATCCATTTTTTTAGCATCCACATTACTTACAAACTGTGGCGCTGGCGACGGTGGAAATGACAATCCTGATAACAAGCTAACTGAAAAAGTAAATGAAGGAATAGCCATTGAAAGTCAACCTGGCGATCCAGTTCGATTTGGAGAGGCTGCACATCTAAGTGAAGATAAGGTTACATTTGTTGAACCTGACAACTCGCCTTCCTCAGAAGAATTACTCGTATTAATTAAATCACTCCCTGACGAATTAAGTCAATTTTTAGTCAGAAATCACTTTGAAAGAAAATATTTCACCTATAAGCAAAATTTTGATGCTCTTAATGCTGCCATTAACTTATATGCTCCAGATTGGATAAGATCACCCCAAAATAGAGAGTTTCTCGATCCTGCCATGCAAAAGACTCACAAGTCTTCATTAGAGTTAGGTGCTCTTTTTTATAAATCTAGGCAAAAAGAATTTGAAAGCTTTAACTTCCAGGGTGATATCAAAACAGTTAAAGAGTGGAGCACGATTAAAAAACTTGGGAAATACGTAGATTTATTTGATCCATGGCTGTTAGATCAAAAAGTGAATAAAACATATTTTCCTGTAACCATAAAAAAGCTTAGAAACCCAACTAATTCAAATACAAACGAGAATACTCTTAGTTATGAGGAACTGCCCCCCTAAGTTAGGACCACTAAGAGACTAAACTAAGAGAGTCGTTC
>CAZMBF010000013.1:1702-12718 GCA_964564365.1 uncultured Alphaproteobacteria bacterium | reverse complement strand
ATATACACTTTCAAATTTGAGCTCGGGGAATAATGTCGTAAGCTTTTTAGTAGCTTCAAGTGGGTCCAGAATCATTTTTGGATTGCCGTATAGTGAAGCAGTGATGAGTGTTGTTGCCACCACATTTCCATGGGCGTCTAAGATCTTGCCACGATCGGCACCTTCCATGGCATAGGCTTGCCCACTGTTACCTAGGCGGTCAGATTGCAACATCATAATGTCAACTAAGCGAATTTGAATGATCATAAATACAGACATAAAGGCAACGATTAAAACAAGAAGTCTTAATCGAATTTGCTTTAATTGAGTGGTTAACACATTTTCAACCTTATGCATGTTTTTATGAGAGTGGTTCATTAATTCACCTCACCGGGTAAAACATGAAACAAACTGTCTGGGATTGATAGAGGGCGTTCCCTAAAGGGGATGCCTTTTAATGGCATTATTTGAGTTGGCTGTAACGGGTGCAGCCCTGGCAGGTATTTTTCAACCAACCGTTGCAAATAGGTGGGGTTGCTGACATGTCCCCATTCAGCTTCTAAAATATGAAGGTGTTTTTTCTCTTCATCAATTTCATGAATAATGCGCAACAAGTCGTCCTCCATTCGGACAACTTGATGCTTAAGCTGAAACAAGCCTGTTGCTAGAACAATGCTAGATCCCAATATCCATAAGGTTAGTCGACGCATTCACTACAAATCCTCTTCTTGACCCCTGAAACAACCCAAACAACATCTGTGTATTTATATACATCTATTATTGTAGGATTTGATTAATTTTCAGATTTCAAAACTCCCGTTAATCTTCGTTACATTTTTCAATTACCCGCAATCTAGCCGATCTAGATCTTGGGTTTCTTTTTATTTCTTCTGCTTCGGCAGTGATGCCATTGCGCTTTACATACTTAAATATTGGTTGATAATTATTAACATTTGGTAAATGACGTGAAATATTTAATGGTTCACACCAGTTACGAAATGCGCGTTTCACACAGCGATCTTCTAGTGAGTGAAACGATACTATTCCTAACCGTCCACCTGGATTCAATACTCCTGGTGCTTTTTCTAAAAACTGTTCTAATTCTCCAAGCTCGTCATTCACAGCAATGCGAATCGCTTGAAATGTACGTGTTGCCCCATCAATATCACTTGCGCGATCGCGTGGTACAACTGAGCGTACGATATTTGCAAGTTCAAGTGTGGTGGTAATGCGTTTTTGTTTGCGAGCATCAATAATAGCACGTGCCACCTTTCGAGACAATCGTTCGTCGCCATATTCGTAAATAATATCCGCTAAGTCGGATTCATCCCACGTGTTTACCAGTGCTTCTGCTGATGCGCCCGACTGGGACATTCGCATATCCAGCGGGCCATCTTTCTGAAACGAAAAACCCCGCTCGGCCTCATCTAATTGAGGGGAAGAAACGCCTAAATCTAATATGACGCCGTCAACTTTTGGGCAATTTATAGCCTGCAGATGCTGATCAATTTGACTAAAAACACCGTTTACAAACTGAAAGCGATCCCCATACTTGTCCAGTAATGAGGTCGCAGAAATGTTGGCCGAAGGATCACGATCAATTCCAATTACCTTAACACCCGCATCGTGATTTAATATTTCTGTTGTATATCCACCCCGACCAAAGGTACCGTCCACATAAACACCACCGGGACGTAAATTTAAGCACTCTGCTGCTTCGCGCACCATGACTGGAATATGTAAACCACCATCAATACTCACAAATCACCTTGTACGTTTTTTGTTAGCTGCCCAAGAGACAACGACACATTCGACTGACTTAACCGCTGGCGTGCTTGTTGCAAAACACCATCATAGGTTTCAGGCGCCCAAATTTCAAATGTACGACCTTTACCTACAAACACAGCCTTTTCGGCAATTCCGACATGAGCAATCAATTCTTCGCTTAATATGATGCGTCCTTCGGAATCTAAAGTCATCAATTTGCTGTCAGCTAATAACACTGCAGCCAGATCCTGCTGTTCTTGGGAATAAACACCAATCCCATCAATTACTCGAGTCAACTGTTCCATACGGTCCATCATCATGCCCTCTAAAGCAGGTTTCTGAAAAGAACGAACTACTGCAAATTCTTCTCCACTTGCCTGTTGTAAGACATGACGAAATGTAGAAGGTAAGCTAACTCGCCCCTTTTTGTCGACCTTATGTACAAATGTTGACAAGAACAGTTTCACTGTGCGTCTTTCCTCCCCTAAATATGGTATATCATGGGATTGTATGGGTTTCAATGACAAAGTATACAAATTTTGTAAAAAATTTCTTTATATCTTTTTTATGATTTGATTTTTGTGAAAAAAAGAATTATTCCTAAGTCTTGAGAAAACAGGCTTTTTAAGAGAGATCCAGATAAAGAATGCGTAATATTTCTGATATGATTAATTTGATTGATTCATCTGTCACGAATGTTTTTGTGAAATATGATGCGTATCAATTGTTGGCGGATCGAGTGGGTTTAGCACGAAATAGTTTGCGTACCGTTAAAGAGTTAATGATTTCCAAAGAACAGGTTGCTCAATTTGAAAACGATCTTAATGAACTTATTGCTGGAAAACCCTTACATCGCATTTTAGGGTATAGATTCTTTTGGAAAGATAAGTTTGAATTATCGTGTGATACCTTAGAACCCAGACCCGACACTGAAACCTTAATAGAAGTATGCCTAAAGTATTTTCCAACAAAACAAAAAGAGTATAGAATTCTTGATCTTGGCACAGGTTCGGGATGTATTTTATCGTCGTTATTGCAAGAATATCCAAACGCAACCGGAGTAGGCGTTGACATCTCCAAAGATGCACTTGAAACGGCTAAGAATAATGCAGAAGCATTAGGACTTTCGTCCCGTGTTGTGTGGGTGCAAAGCGACTGGCTTTCGAATGTGTGCGATACATTTGATATTATTATCTCTAATCCTCCGTACATTCCTTCGCTGGATATTGAAGGTTTGTCTATTGAGGTGCAAACGTATGACCCGCTTAAGGCATTAGATGGCGGCACAGATGGGCTGGATGCATATCGTAAATTAGCACAACAGCTGCCAAGTATTGTAAAAGACAATACCTTAATTATTCTAGAAATAGGATATAATCAAGGTGAATCTGTTCCAGACTTGTTTGTAGAACACGGCTATAATATTGTTGCCTTAGAAAAAGACTACGGCGGCAATTACCGTTGTGTTGTGTTAAAAAAGATGGTTTAATTAGCGGCTGCTTTTAGTATTTTTCGGAATCATTTTTTGAACCAGCTGCAAGGTTTCTTCTTCTAATACCTGTACTCTAACCTGTAGGACACCTTCGCCTGGATTAGTGGCGATTTTCAAGAAGGCTGCTCGTGATAAATCAAGAATCCGCGTGGATTTACCAGAAACATACGGACCACGATCAGTCACTAACACAATTACTGTTTTTTGATTCTTTAAATTAGTTACCTTTATTAAAGAAGGAATAGGCAACGTTCGATGTGCTGCTGTTAATTTGTGTTGATTATATACCTGGCCAGAGGCGGTTTTTTTTCCATGAAAATCGGCTCCATACCAGGATGCCGTTCCCATCTGATCATAGTAATAACATTTTTGAGGGGTGTACTTCTTGCCATATATGGTATAGGGTGCCCATGTGCCTCCTACAAAATAAGCATCACTACGCCCCTTACAAAAGTCAAACTGGTCTTCAATATCAGTTTCTCCGCAGCCGCTAAGCAATAAATTAAAAGCGAATGTTGCACTGTAAAGAAGGGTAAACTGTAATTTATAAGTCTTAATCATGGTAGAAACATTACATTGAACACACATAAAAATCTACCAAATTTTGATGTGTGTACAAAAGTTTATAAAAGACAGGTTGCCTGCGGGGTGGGCGGGCCTCGTAAATGTCACGCGACCATCGGCCGCGTGCCAATATGTGATGCTATGGTGCATCAAAAAGCCCGCTAAAGAGGGCCTTATTTTGCGAGCTGTGCCTTAAAGGCTTCTTTTTGAGTGGGGTCTAAGGTTGTTGAATCCAGTTCTGTTGTGATTTTTTCATATCTACCACCTAGGTTTTTTGCAAGAAAATGCTCGGCAACTGAATAGAACCCAAACCTATTTTTAGGTCGTGCAAATCCATGGCCTTCGTCCATAAACAGCATATAGGTGTGAGGGATGTTTTTGGTTTTCATGGCTGAGACAATTTGTTCAGACTCTGCTTGTATAACACGGGGGTCTTTTTCGCCTTGCGCAATTAGCACAGGGATTTTGATCTTGTCGACATGTGTTAGCGGAGAACGTTCTTTTAAAAGTGCTCGACCTTCTTCGGTGCGTGGATCGCCAATTTGACGATATTTGATTTCCAATGCTGATGCCCAGTACGGGGGAAAGCTTGCTAACATGGTTTCAAGGTTTGATGGGCCCACAATATCCACGGCACACTTAAAGACGTCTCCAGAGTTGGTTGCTCCCCACAGTGCGGCATAGCCCCCATAGCTGCCACCATAAATCGCAATTTGTTTTGGGTCAGCAATACCTTCTTTGATAGCCCATTGCACAGCATCTAAAAGGTCAGTATGCATCATGCCTCCCCATTCCAGGTTGCCTTTGCTAATAAATGATTTTCCAAAGCCGGCAGAACCGCGATAGTTGACTTGCAAGACTGTATATCCACGATTTGCCAACCATTGTGCTTCTGGGTCATACCCCCAGTCATCTCGTGTAGTTGGCCCGCCGTGAACTACTAGAACTAATGGGGTCGGCACAGAGATACCCAACGGTCTGGTGATATAACATGGCATTTCAAGCCCATCGCGAGCTTTAATCACAACCCCTTCCATTTTGGCTAATTTATACTTGGTTAAGTCTTCACGATGATTGAATAAGAAGGTGAGCTTTTTATCTGCAGTCGTGTAGACGTAGAAACCAATAGGGCCGTCGTCTTTCATGTCAGCTACGATCCACTTGCTGTCATTGTGGGTACGACTAACGAGGGCGGGCTCGCCTGTGGTTGTCTTTTTTATTTCATTGAAATGTTCTTTAAGTGTTTTATCGAAAAATGTCCATTCATCATGCAGGTAATTAACAGAGTAAGCTTGGATTACACCGGTTTGTGGATGAGTCATTAATCCCCCGATCTCAGCTTTCTTAGCTTCTGCTAACACCGTTTCACTGTGATCCGTTAGATTGATTGCTTTTAATACGTTCATGTCACGACCGCGACTGTCGATCATATATAAAGTATTTCCATCATAGGTTAAACCTAACAAGCCGGTGGTATAAACATCATCTATTCCGTAGGATAAGAAGCTTTCCCAATTGTATTTTCTGGGTTCGTCGGTTGGAATTGCTTTAAAGTACTCTGTCCCCCCTTCTGAGGTTGTTGCGGAGGCAAAGCGTAAACGATAGTCTTCGTCAAAGATAAAGTCTCGATAACCTTGCTCATTTTGTAAGACTAACGTTTTTTCACCGGTAATAATATTTAGGCGATATACGTCGTGATAGGCAGCGTCACGATCATTTAAGCCGATCAAGATCTCGGTTGGAAATTTGTCGGATACGCTATAAATTCGAGCATTTACTTTTTCAGGCGTGAAAATTTGATCTTCTTTAGTTTGAACGTCAACGACATGAATCCGCCAATTTTCATCTCCACCATCGTCTTTTAAGTAGACAATGTGTTGATTGTCATACAGCCAAAAATAGCTGCGAATACCTCTGTTTTTATCATTAGTGATTGGTGTAGAGTCTTTTGGTGTTTCAGCTTTTGCGATAAAGATGTTTTGTATGCCGTCTAAGGGGCTGCCATAGGATATGTAATGACCATTTGGGCTTAATCTAACCATTGATTTTTCAGGGTTTCCGAACAATACTTTTCGTGGAACTAATTCAACATTCACTGATGATTTCTCCTTTGTTGTGTATATCCAGTATCCAGCAGCAGCAAGCGCGCAGACAACGCCAATACCAAGAATTTTTTTCATGTAATACCTCTTATATTATATGGGAGTATTGCATCACAAGCTTTAGTAAAAGGCAATCGAATATTTAAAGATTGTGAGGGTATAGCGATCTAGTTAATCGTTATGTATTTCTAGAAAAACATAGAGCTGAAGTTATGGAAGAACGAGCCTTATAGGTACCTTCGCTGGCGCAGCCGTCCAAAATAGGGGAGCAGGCAGGCCGCGTGCCAATGCATTAAATTAAGTAATTATCAATTATTCAGACTCATAATACATAGGATGTTTAAAGGTGTTGAATGATTGATGATGCATTATTAAGCCTGGTCGAGCGTATACCGGCTGTTCGAATTTATGGACGTGTAAAGTCTATTGTTGGGTTGCGCATTGAGGCAGAAGGGCTGTCATCATATATCCGTATTGGAGCCATTTGCAAAATTGTAAAACAAAAAGGGACGTTCATTCGCGCTGAAGTTTCTGCAATTAAAGATCATATGGCTATTTTGATACCGTTTGGTTCGGTTGATGGCATTGCTGCGGGTGCGCGAGTTGAAATACTAAGTTCTGATAACACAATTTATCCTGGCGAACAATGGTTGGGGCGCGTCTTGAATGCCTTTGCAGAACCTGTTGATAACAAGGGAATCCTTTTACATGGAGGGGTGCCTTATGAAATCAATACGCTGCCTCCCAATGCCCATTCACGCAGTCGAGTGCATCAAAAGTTGGATTTAGGAATTCGGTCATTAAATACATTTACCCCCTGTTGTGATGGTCAACGTATGGGCATTTTCGCAGGCTCGGGGGTTGGAAAGTCAGTCTTAATTTCGATGATGGCTAAGTTTACATCGGCGGATGTGATTGTCATTGGATTGATTGGGGAACGCGGTCGTGAAGTGCAAGAGTTCTTGCAAGAATATTTAGGTGAAGAGGGATTAAAGCGCAGCGTTGTGATTGTTGCGACCTCTGACGAGCCTGCATTAGTGCGCAGGCAGGGTGCGTTTACGACCATGGCGGTGGCGGAATACTTTAGAGATCAAGGTAAGCACGTTTTGTGTTTGTTGGATAGTTTAACGCGCTTTGCATTGGCGCAACGTGAAATTGGTTTGTCGATTGGTGAACCCCCAACCACGCGGGGATATACTCCGTCGGTCTTTGCGGAATTGCCCAAGTTGTTAGAGCGAGCTGGCCCGGATGTTGAGGGGCGGGGGAATATTACGGGGCTTTTTTCAGTTTTGGTAGAGGGAAGCGATATGGAAGAACCCATAGCGGATGCTGTGCGCGGCATTTTAGATGGGCACATTGTATTAGACCGAAAAATAGCCGAGCGGGGTCGTTTTCCGGCGGTGAATGTGTTGAAAAGTGTATCTAGAACCGTGATGATCTGCAACTCGGACATGGAAAATGAGTTGTTGCGTAGGGCTCGAAAGTACATGGCCTTGTATGAAGATATGGAAGAGTTAATTCGCATAGGCGCCTATCGTAAGGGGTCGGATCCAGAAACAGATAAAGCCATCGAGTTGAATGATAGGTTTGAATCCTTTCTGCATCAAAAACCGCAAGAACAAGCCCTTATAGCAGAGGGATATCAACAACTTACACAAATATTAAGTGGGTTCTAAATGAAAACCTATATCACCCTTATTAAACAGGTCAAAGCTGAAATTCAAGAAAAGCAAAAAGCGCTGGATCACGTTTATCGGGATAAAACGAATTTAGAACATCAGATCGAACATTTGGTGGAAACGTTTGAACGTGAGCAAATAGAGGTCACAATGAAGAAAAGCTTTGTGAACCCTAAGTACTTTGACCGTGTTAGCAATAAAATTAAAGCCTATCGACACTTATTGCAAAGCAAATTAGAAGAATACAAGACCTTGCAAGACGAGATCTTTAATCTGTTCTCTCAACGTAAACAATATGAGATTTTGCTGCACAATTGGGAGCATAAAATGAAATTAGAGCGAGCCAAACGTGAGATGCAAGATATAGAGGATATTTTTAGACCAGACGTTCGCTAATAGCAATTGCTAGCCATAACACTACGCCAACCCATTGATTCGATTTAAACCGCTGAAGGCAGTTTTTCGGGTTATTTGGGTTAAGGGTAAGGACTTGCCACATAAGTAGCAGTGAGATAATAGCTAAAAGAACAAAGAACATAGAGGTTAGATCCAACATGACTCCTGAACAAAACCACATCGTAATTGAGGTAATATAAATCAGGAATGTATATAAACGCGGGTGAGTTTTAAGTTTAAAGGTGGATGATTTAACGCCGACGAGAAGGTCGTCGTCTATATCTTGAAATCCGTAAATCGTATCGTAACCAAGGGTCCAAGATACCATGCCTAAGTAGATCAAAAGGTGTGTTAGGGTGATTGTTCGATTCATGGCGAATAGGCCAATTAAAAACCCCATATTCATGGTAAACCCTAAAAACAGCTGAGGCCAATAGGTGATGCGTTTCATCCATGGATATGCAGTAATAAGGGCTGCTGCTAGAAATCCAACGGCTATGGTGGTTATATTGAATTGGAGTAAACAAAGCAAACCAATAAATAGGTTGATTCCTAGAAAAACAAACGCTATTCCCAGTGGTACAGGGGTGTCTTTTCTAACCAGGGGGCGGTTTTGTGTGCGATTCACCTTTCCATCAAACTTACGATCAATGATGTCGTTATAAATACAGCCGGCAGACCTCATGACTATGGCGCCAATTACGAAGAGTATCCAGTATGAAGATGGAACTGAGGTGTGTGGAATAGACAATCCGGTAAATCCTGGAAATAACAGCAGCCATATGCCAATGGGGCGGTTTAATCGTGTCAGCTGAATATAGTCGTTTAATAGTTTCATTGTGTGCTATCTCTTATAAATTGATTCATGATAATATGAGGGTCATTAAGAATCAATACACAGGTTAATGATGACAAAACAGTTTGATGTAGTCGTAATAGGAGCCGGCCCCGCAGGATATGTGGCGGCGATAAAGTGTGCTCAGTTAGGGATGAATGTTGCATGTGTTGATGCGCGCGATACGTTGGGGGGCACATGTTTAAATGTGGGATGTATTCCATCAAAGGCACTCTTACATGCCTCACATAAATATCATGAAACCCAACATCACCTAAAACAGTTTGGGGTGAATGTTGATAAGGTAAGCTTGAACCTGGCAGAAATGATGGAACATAAGGATAAGGTTGTTTCAGAACTTACAAAAGGGATTGAGTTTCTATTTAAGAAAAACAACGTTACTTGGTTAAAAGGACAGGCCTCGTTCAACTCTAAAACAGAGCTTGAGATTCAAAGTGGTGGTGAAACGTCACTGGTTACCGCAAAGCAGATCATTATAGCTACGGGTTCAACTGTAACGACGCTTCCACACATTCAAATTGATGAGGATCGTATTGTGTCGTCAACTGGAGCCTTAGCGTTATCCGAAGTACCGAAAGAGTTGATCGTTATGGGTGGGGGCTATATCGGTCTTGAAATGGCCAGCATTTGGCAACGGTTAGGCGCAAAGGTTTCGGTGATTGAGTTTGCCGACAGAGTGGTACCTGCCATGGATCACGAAGTTTCTGCCGCTGTGCAAAAGCTATTAGAAGAGCAGGGAATTGTTTTCTATCTAAAGCATAAGGTTGTGAAGACAGAGGCGTTGAAAGACTCCGTTACAGTAACGATTGAGGCAGCAGATCAATCGATCAAAGAGATGAAAGCTGATGTGTTGTTAGTATCCATTGGGCGGTCCCCCAATACTGCAGGGTTAAAATTAGAATCAGCAGGCATTGCTGTGGATGCTAAAGGGTTTATACCGGTCAATCAATCCTATCAAACTGCGGTTTCAAACATCTATGCCATTGGAGATGTGATTGGTGAAATGATGTTAGCCCACAAAGCAGAAGATGAAGGTGTTGCCGTGGCTGAGCTGATCGCGGGTCAGAAACCCCATGTGAATTATGCTGCGATTCCAGCTGTTATTTACACACACCCAGAGGTTGCGTGTGTGGGTAAAACAGAAGCTGAATTGAAGGCTGCCAATATTGAGTTTAAGGTTGGGAAGTTTCCCATGTCAGCCAATGGTCGTGCTAAGGCAGCTGGCGAGACAAAAGGCTTTGTAAAGGTGTTAACTGACAGTAAAACAGATCAAGTTTTAGGCGTTCATATCATAGCAGCCGATGCTGGGGCGATGATTGCCGAGGCCGCATTGGCGATGGAATATGGGGCGTCCGCGGAAGATATAGCACGAACATGCCATGCTCACCCAACTACTGCAGAAGTACTGAAGGAGGCTGCTATGTCAGCCTGGAACAAAGCGATTCATATGTAGTTTTAATTAGACACGCCCCGGTGGCCGCGTGACATTTAAGGGCCCGCCCGCCCCGCAGGCGCCTACGCTTTCGCTACGTTGCCAGCTCCCCAATATGACGGCTGCGCCGTCAAGGGTGGGAAAACCGCAGTGAAGCCCTTGCAAAAGGCTTCATCCAGGTTGGGTGGGCTGTGAAACGTCTCCTAAGCGTAGCGAAGGAGCCTATTTGAACTCTTAAGAAATGTCGAACACATGCAATATTTGCTTTCATCTAAGGGCTGCCTCGTGTAAAAATATTAGTAATTGTTAACAAAAGGTGTGTAGAGTGTTGAAATATAGATTGTTAGTTGGGGCGATGTGTGCTGTTACATTGTCTCAAGGGGTGTTTGCGTCTGAAGGAACTGCGAAGGAACAACCTGCGCCAAGTAAAATCAATGTTAAGCGAAATGTAGAATTATTGGATTTTTTGCAAAAGGCCTATGATGGCAGCCCAGAATTGCAAAGCGCAAGGTATGAACGTAATGCCAAAGAAGCAGAAGTGATGGCTACGATGTCTCGCTTTGGTCCAAGAGTCACTTTATCTGCAAGTGCAGGGCATACAAACAAAGCAAAACAAGACATTAAAGACGGAAACTTTGTTGAAGGTCAAGGTAAGAACTTTTCTGAAAATCTAGAAACCTTACGTGATACGGAATATGATATTCGTGGGCAAGTGAGTGCAGGAATTAACCTTTTCCACTGTGGATCAG
>CAZMBF010000013.1:0-1692 GCA_964564365.1 uncultured Alphaproteobacteria bacterium | reverse complement strand
TTGCAATGATGAGTGCTGCGGCAAAGCAAGAATTGTATGATATGCAGCAGTTTGGAAAGATTCAAAAATTTATCCTTGAAGCGGTTGAAGCCTATGTGAATGTCTTAAAGAGTCGCCAAGCACTGGAAGTTTACACTAAGTTTGAACGACAAGCGCGTCACAACTTTGAACGTGTGCAAACGGAGTATACCGTGGGGTCATCTACACGTACTAACGTGTTGACTGCAAAGGCAGAGTTGGCACAGGCAGCCAGTAATCGTATGAAGGCTCAAACTGAGTTAGTGAATGCGGAACAAGCCTACATTGAGCTTGCTGGCGAACCTGCTGGAGAACTGGTTTATCCTAAAAACAACTTAACGTTACCTGGAACATTGGATGAGTGCCTTAAAATCGCAGAAGAGAAAAGCGTTTCGTTACGGTTAGCTGCAGCAAACTTACGTGCGGCACGAAATGACTTGGCCTCAAAAGTAACGGGGACATTACCTTCTGTTGATTTATATGCCCAATACGAAACGTCATTGAAAGAGGAAGATAAAGAAAAGGGTGGTAGTGGTAGTGTTGGAATTAAGATTTCCTATGAATTGTTTTCTAACTCGGGTCAAGGATCCCATTTGTCACAAATTAAGCAGGCGACCAATAGCAAGACTGCTGCAAGCTATGGCTATGAGCATGCTCGTGGGGCGATGTCAAAAGAAGTAAAAGCAGCCTGGCATGGTCTAAAAACTGCAGAGTCCCAACGTTCACAGGCTGAATTGGGCGTAGAAGCTGCACGAAACGCGTACGAAGGTGCAATCGAAGAATTCCGTCTGGGGCAACGTGCTTACCTTGATCTGTTAAAAGTTCAAGAGCAACTATTAAAAACTGAACTTGGATACTTAGAAGGGATTAAAGCCGAAGTTTTGGGTAGATATAGATTGTTGGCAGCTGTTGGTGCCTTAACACCAACAGCGATTGGCCTGACGTTGAATTATCGCGATGATGAACATACCTTACAAGATTAAGGAACAGACAATGATTGACGATATAAAAAACCGACAAGAGCAAGAATTAAGTATGGACGAGATTTTATCGTCTATTCGTAATATTATTACGGAAGATCAGACATCAACTACGGAAGTGCGTCGTGTATTCCCTTATGAGTCTACAACTAATCCTTCGGGGGCGCGGATGATGGAAGATCTTCCAAAATTTGAAGAAGATGATTTTGTATTGCCGAATTTCAAAGCAGCAGAGTTCGAAGAGCGCAAAACAGAAGAGCGTGAGCTTAGAAAGCATACGGTTTTTCCTGATGAGTCATTTGAAATGAAATCCTCTAATGAAAGCTCGTTGAAAGAGTCGTCGGACCCTTTTTACCAGCGGGATTCGTATGTGCGTGATGCAAATGCTCAGGAAGATCGAATTTCGAAAGCACTTAAAGGGATCGTGGACTCGTATGCTCAACGCAATATAAATGAAAAGGTGGTTCGTGAGCATCAAGTTAGGGCTGAAATGGAGTACACAACGGATCGAATCAGTGCGACTATAAATGCGATGCTGGAAAAAAGAGTGTTAATACAAGTTGATGAATGGTTGCAACGTGAGCTGCCTGAAATTGTTGAAAAAGCAATTATTCGGGAACTTGAAAGAGTAATGAGTCGAATGAAATTATAATTATTAACGGAAACAAATCTTTTGAATCATTAAACAAAATAA
>CAZMBF010000012.1:1954-12870 GCA_964564365.1 uncultured Alphaproteobacteria bacterium | reverse complement strand
AATTGCAACACCCCCAGTGGACCGCAGAGCCATTCAAACAACCGTATGCGAAGAAGATCACATCATTCTAAACCAAGCCATCAAGCAAGAAACTGACCGTGGAGGGCAAGTATTTTATGTATGCCCACGCATTTCTGATCTAGACACTGTATATGAGTCGCTTTCCAAAACGTTTCCTGACTTAAAGATTGTAATTGCTCATGGACAACTTCCCCCCTCTGAAATCGAAAAACGCCTACTATCGTTTATCGAAGGCAATGCACACATTTTGCTATCTACCCAAATTATTGAAGCCGGCATCGATATTACGAATGCTAACACAATGATTATTTACAATGCTCATTTATTTGGTTTATCGCAACTATATCAACTGCGTGGACGTATTGGCCGCAGCCACAGACAGGCCTATGCTTACTTAATCACACCCCAAGGTCGCATGTTAAACAAAACCGCATTAAAACGCTTACAAGTCATGTCAACGTTAGACGCCTTAGGGGCTGGATTTACGCTTGCATCTCATGACCTTGATATTCGCGGTGCCGGAAACCTATTGGGCGAAGAGCAATCTGGCCATATCAAAGACGTGGGAGTAGAGCTATATCAAGACATGCTAAAGCAAGCCGTCAACAGCTTAAAGAAAAAAGGCAGCATCGAAACCGATGAAGACGAACTATGGAGCCCTATTTTATCACTTGGACTATCCGTTGGCTTACCCGAGGTCTATATCACTGATATCGAAACCCGCATGGAGATCTATCGCAAGCTTGGGTCACTAACAACCAACGATCAAGTAAATGATATGCGAGCAGAACTTTTAGATCGATTTGGTCGCCTACCCGACGAGGCTGGCAATCTTATTTCAACCATTAAAATTAAAATACTATGTCGACACGCCCACATTCAAAAAGCTGAATCAGGCCCAAATGGTGTATTGCTTACATTCAAAAACAATCAATGTCCGTATGTAGACAACCTTTTAAACCTTGTGAAATCAAACCGCAACTATAAACTAAGACCCGATTTAAAGTTATTTTATCAATGGTCGATTGATGATATCCCAGGCCGGATAGACGCCGTAAAGGCCATATGTAAAGAGCTGATAAACTGCGGACCCACGTCAATATCCGACTCAGCTCAAACGCCTAACTAGGCTCATTTGCTATGCTTCGGAGACGCTTCACAGCCCACCCAACCTGGATGAAACCCGTTGGGCTTGATCACCCAACGGTTCAAAGATGGATAGTGAAGTTTACCCCTCCCCTTGTTAGAAAGGGGAGGTCAGAAAACGAAAAAAGGCAACTGGTAAAAGTTGGAGAATGGATAAAACCTATAGCCGCCTTGAGCTTTTTTAGAAAAGCCATCAAGAATAACGGGCGACCTGAAAAAGTTAATATTGATAAATGTGAAGGGTCTTTAACATAACTTTCATTTTGTGTCTGTGATCTTGCCTCGAATGAAGGCAAGATCACAGATAAAACTGAAGTTAATAGAAATGTAGTTTTTATCACTATGTTAATATTAATGATCCAAGAAGCTGCGCAATTTGCGTGAGCGTGTTGGGTGTTTTAACTTGCGTAAGGCTTTTGCCTCGATTTGGCGAATACGTTCGCGGGTTACGTTAAACTGCTGTCCAACCTCTTCTAATGTATGATCTGTGTTCATGCCAATTCCAAAACGCATGCGTAATACGCGCTCTTCTCGTGGGGTTAGCGTGGACAAGATCTTATTGGTTGTATCGCGCAAATTGCCGTAAATTGCAGCATCAATCGGCAATACAGCGTTTTTGTCTTCGATAAAGTCACCTAAGTGGCTGTCTTCCTCGTCACCCACAGGGGTTTCAAGGCTGATGGGCTCTTTAGAGATCTTCAGTACCTTGCGAACTTTTTCCACTGGAATCATTAACTTTTCAGCTAGCTCTTCAGGCGTTGGTTCGCGTCCCATCTCGTTTAGCATTTGGCGGGATGTTCTAAGCAATTTGTTGATCGTTTCGATCATATGCACCGGAATACGAATCGTACGTGCTTGATCGGCAATTGAACGCGTGATTGCTTGGCGAATCCACCATGTTGCATAAGTCGAAAACTTATATCCGCGACGATATTCAAACTTATCCACAGCTTTCATTAGGCCGATGTTACCTTCTTGAATTAAATCCAAGAACTGTAATCCGCGATTTGTATACTTCTTCGCAATCGATATCACCAAACGTAAGTTAGCTTCAATCATTTCTTTTTTTGCGCGCTCAGCAATGCGTTCGCCTTTTTGAATGTTAAAAACGATCTCTCTAAACTCGCCAATGGACAAGCGTGTCATTTCTTGGGCATGATGAATATGAGAATCCAACTGTTTAATCGCTATTGTGCCAGCAGAGAAAAAGTGCTTCCAAGCTGGTGAGGTTTTATATTCCCATTTTCCAATCTGGAAATAGTTTTTGTGAGCTTTAATAAAGTCATCACGCTTAATTCCTGCTTTTTTAGAAAGAGGAAGTAGGTCTCGTTCTAACGTTACCATTTCTGTATTTAATTCGTACAGTTGATGTGTTAACTCACCAATGCAATGGTGGTTTAAGTAAATGGATTGAGTCAATTCATAGATTTCATCTTGAACTTGCGCAAGGTTTTTAGCATCGTTCTTTTTACGATACGTTTCTAGCTTGTCGTGCAGTGCCAAGATACGGCTGAATGACTCTAATACTGCGGGTAATAAAGATTCTTCTAGTTCTGCTAATGAAGTTTCATTATCCACTGCAGACTCTTCTCCTTCTTCGGTATCAAGTGTTGCGTCAACTTCATCGTTAGCATTTTCAGGTGTATCACCTTCTTCAGATTCTACGTCTTCGACATCTTCTTCAAAGTTTTGATCGGGTTCGCGATAAGATTCAAGAGCAATCACATCGCGTAGTAAAAGGTCTCCTTTTTGAAGGAAGTCATACCATTCACGGATGGCGTCAAATGTTAATGGGCTAAGGAATAGGGTTTTGATCATCAGCGCCTTTCCTTCTTCAATACGCTTCGCAAGCTCAACTTCGCCTTCGCGTGATAACAGCTCAACGCTACCCATTTCTCGTAAATACAAGCGCACTGGATCGTCTGTTCTTGATTCTTCGGAAGGTGCGATATCCACAGTCTCTTCATCAGCGTCATCTTCGTCGACAGCATCTGTGAAGCTGTCCAGAATATTGATTGCCGCAGGGGCCGGAGCAATTTCTTCCTCTTCCTCTTCTATATCAGTGTCGAACTTTGCATCAATTAATTTAATACCCGCATCTTCTAGATAGATTAAAAGCTCTTCAATAAAGGATACGGGGATTTCCTCTTCATCGAAGGTGTCATTAATTTCGCTATAAGTCATATAGCCTTGTTCTTGCGCAAGTTGTACAATCTTTCTTACGCGGGGGTGATCAAATAGATCCAATGAGTCTTCAGACATGGCTATTTCCTTTCAATACATCTTTGTGGCTTATTCTTCAGTATCATTACGATGCTGTTTTTGAGCCATTAACATTTTTAAACGATCCCAATCAGTTTGATTTTGGGATTGTTTGAATCGTTCTTGTGCTTCCTTTATATGCGCGTCTAAAGCTGTGGTTTCATTAAAATGCTCTAAAATGCGCTCAACGCCGTTTCGAATGTTGTTTTCATCGATAGGTTCGTTCAAAAACGGGGCGTGTACATGAAATGTATCGCTAAGTATATGATCGATGTTTAACATAGGCAGTTGTTGCCTAATATAGGGAACAATTTTTGAAAACTCAAGTGTATCTCCCAAAAAAATATAACTTTCAATGACGTTTAATATCTTTTGTGTGCTAGGACTAAGTGGGTAAGTGTGCAGTTGATCAATAAAGTTCATGTAAATATTGGGGCAAATGATCAGTGCTTTTAATAAAACGTCCTCATAAATAGTTTGGGCAGAGACTCTGTTGGGGAGTGTTTGCGGAGCATAGATCTGGTTTTTTCCGCGGTTTCGTTGAAACGTCTCGTATACTTGGTCTTTATATAACGATCTTAAAAACGAGTCTTGAACTGTCGCAACACGATCCAAGATGTTTTTGCGTTGCAAGGCGCGAGCAGCTGGGTGATTTCCGGGATGCTGCAATGCCTCGTATGAGGCTAAGAATTCCACCAGCTGGAGCGGGACGTTTATGGCGCGATGAAAGCTTTCAGGATTCCCAGAAGTTAAAAGGCTATGAGGATCTTGATCCTTGGGGAGTTTTACAAACAAAAGCTCGACCCCAGGATTCAATAGGGGTAAAAATGTTTCTGCCGCGCGATTCATAGCCTTAAACCCTGCAGAATCCCCATCAAAACACACATATATCTTGCTGAAGTGCTTAAGTATTTTTTGTGCTTGTTCCTGAGTTAGTGCAGTTCCCATGGGGGCGAATACATTTTTATAGTCTGACTGAACCATGGCAATCACATCAAGGTATCCCTCAACCAGGATGGCTGAAGATGTTTTATGGTCAATTAAATGTAATCCATATAATAATGAACCTTTGTGAAACAGAGCATTTTCGGAAGAGTTAAGATATTTAGGTTGAATATCATTGTTCAAGGTGCGCCCACCAAAACCCACAACGCGCTGTTTTTCATCAAAAATAGGAAACATTAGGCGATCAAAGAACTTTTCCTTAAGCGTTGCGTCATATCTAGCAATTACGCCCGCCTTTTCTGCTAGCTCTGTTGAGATATTCAGCGTGTTCAAAAACTGAGGCAATCGCCCTTTTGTGGCGACACCCAGCTTAAACTGAATGATGGATTGATCAGCAATCCCACGATTTCTGAGGTAGTCATAATACGATTTGCTGCGAACCTGTTTCAGTGTGTCATGAAACAAAGCTGCGGTGTCGGCCAGCAGTTTGAACATTAGATCGCGTTCTGCAATGATTTTTTGCTCGTGCGGCTTAAGAGGTGCTAGTGTAACACCAGCTTGTGCAGCTGTGAACTCAACCGCCTCATGAAATGTCATTTTTTCATAATCGGTTAAAAAACTAAAGATATCGCCATGTGCGCCGCAACCAAAACAATGATAAAATCCTTTTTGATCGTTTACCGTAAATGACGGAGATTTTTCATTGTGAAAAGGGCATAGTCCCAAAAAATCTTTGCCTTTTTGCTTAAGGGTAAGTCGTCGCCGAATAATTTCAGATACCGAAAGACGGTCTTTGATTAGGCTTAACGTATCATCGGAAAAATTTGTGTTCATACATCGAAAAATCAATCTATGTTATTATATGCGAAAACAGATTTTTGATCAAGAGCTAGTATTTTGGGGATTGTTTATACACTTGGTTGCGGGGGCTGGATTTGAACCAACGACCTTCAGGTTATGAGCCTGACGAGCTACCGGGCTGCTCTACCCCGCGTCAAATGTAAGTGGATTATACTGTAAAAACAAGTTTTGTCAAGTGAATTATAAGCTCATTCAAGAACTAAATAGATTGCAGAACTCAATTTACCTATCCCCGAGGCAAGCCTACAGGGTATTACGGTAAATTGCCTTCAGATCGCTCTGCTTTTTCACAAGAATCGTAGCAAGCTACGGGGAATAGACCCAAGAAGAGATTTAAAATAATTTCGCTCTTGAATAGCAAGGCGAGACAAAAGCCTTTATTTTACTTGGATTTTGCGAGCCTCTGGGCCATTGTTTGACATTGTAATCCAAATGTGTACTTTTTGTCCGGGTTTTAGTGTTTTGATGTGTAGTTCTTCTAATAAAGCACCGTGAATAAATACGTCTTGCTTTAATCCCTTTACTTTTGCAAATCCAAATCCCTTGATGCGGCTAAACCATTTGATTTCTGCTTCAACCTCACTTAGTTGAGCATGATCATCTTTTACCATGAATCTTGGGGGGCTGATTTTCTTACCTCGTTTCAAACGATCGTTTTCTGCTAAAAAAGGATTAGCAGCTTTTAATTTGAACACCTCAGTAACTTGAACCCCATCTTGAGTTGGAGCAATCTCGCACAGCAGCTGATCTCCTTGGCGAACCTGTAGGATTTCAAGGCTTTCCAATACGGAGAAGTGCAAAAATATATCAGAGCTTTTTCCCTCTGGATCTTTGGTCGCAAATCCATATCCTTTATATGGGTTGTACCATTTTACTGTATACCATTCGCCTTTTTCAGAAGTCTTTGTCAATATGTCTTTCATTGTTGTCACACCGTTTTTTAAATACCCCTTATTATTAGCATCTAATTGCAAACAAAAGGTTAATGGTGTAAAAAAAAATGACAGTCGGTTTGTTTTGGGGCATTGATTTATAAAAAGAAGTAACTATGGAAATTAATTTTAGATGTGTGAAATGCTGGTATGCATCTTGCAAGTATTCGGACATGATGAAATGGATGTTTTTTATAGTAATTATGATCAAAGGTATTGTTGGTGCGGCTCAACAAGAAAAAATCTATAAATGTTCTACGCTCTCTAGAATGATCGAGATCGAAGAGGGCTTGCCCGCAATGCTATTGTCTGCGATTTCGTTTATAGAATCTTCTGATATGCCGTGGGTGATTGGCGTAGAGGGGGTGTCTCACCGATTTCAAACAAAGCAGGCTGCTTTAGAAAAAATCAAACAGCTTAAGGCAAAAGGACATAAAAACTTTGATATCGGATGTATGCAAATCAATCATTATTACCACAAAGATAAGTTTTCCTCTGAGGAGGAAATGATTAACCCGATTCGAAACATTCGATATGCGGCTAAATTATTAAAAGAGCTGAGGGCAGAAACGGGATCGTGGGAAGTGGCCGTGTCTTACTATAACTCCAGAAACTTAAAGTATTCGGCACCTTATGCTCAAAAAGTCTACCAGCATTGGGGTAAGATAAAATCCCTTGAAGATTCCTTTTTGGGGGTTGAAACGTTGATGCACGATTCCAAAGGAAAACTTGCAGTTATCACAAGTCCGCAAAGTCAGGCAGTAAACGAGTCGCTGCAAAAGGCGAAAGTTGCGTACTTAACCTACAAAAGAACTTTGGTTCGAAAATAGATGTTGGTGTTCCCGACGGGATTCGAACCCATGGCCTCAAGATTAGGAATCTTGCGCTCTATCCAGCTGAGCTACGGGAACACGTAGACATATTATACCGGAAAGTCTACTAAAGTTCCATACCATAAGTGTGTTCCTCGTTTATAAATCTTGTTCGACTGTTGAATGAGTGGGTAAAAACTCAGCAGGGTACGGTTCGTGCAAGTCTGCGATTTTACAGGAGATTTTTTCTACATCCAGGCGAATTTCTGCATGTTCTGATAAATGTAAGATGACCTCATTTTCAGAAGCGTTCATTGTCATCAGGTTATACAGCTTTTCCGGATGGTGTAAGTGCACATTTTTCTTTTTAACATTTACAACATGAGCAAAATGAATGCCGCTTTGAACGCGTACCTTTATTGGGTTTTCAGGATCTAAGAATTTTTCCCAACAAAAACGATTGCCAAGCATCTTGAATGTTTTGGTGTTCAAATCATGAATAAACGCAGAAGCTGCAATCACAGCATCTTGCACATGGGAAGCAATTAACGGAATATGATCATGGTGTTGAGCATGAAGCTTAATCGGCTTGTGTGGTGAGGGTGTTGTTTTTTTCATTTTTTGACCCAAAAATGGTGCCGACTGTCGGATTTGAACCAACGACCCTCTGATTACAAATCAGATGCTCTACCAGCTGAGCTAAGTCGGCTTTGTGTTAATATTTATAGCGTTTTTGGTTGCAAATGTCTATATAAAAAATATTATTGTGTATAGATTTTTTAATTGTTAGAACTATTGATTAACGATATAGTAACGCTGTTTATCAAAAGTGTTCTCATGAAAAATCAATACTTAAATCCAACTACTGTTATTTTACTTGTAGCCACGATGCCCTTAGCGGCGGCATCTTTGGATATATTTCTGCCCGCATTACCTTCAATGGTTAAAGAATTTGGAACCGATGCAGCAACCATACAATTTAGTTTAAGCTTAAATATCATTGTGGGCGCAATCTCTGGTTTCTTTTCCGGAATTCTTTCAGATCAACGCGGCAGACGAAAGTTTTTCATAAGTTCTCTTTTTTTGTTTGCCCTAGGTGCTTACTTGTGTTCCCTTGCAACAAACGTGATGTGGTTTACGATTGCCCGCACCCTACAAGGGGTTGCGTCTGGTGTCATTTTTGTTATGGTAACCACCATTTTGTCGGATGTATACTCAGGAGTTAAAAAGGCTCAAGTTCTTGGAATTGCAACCTTCCTGTTTCCAGTCGCACTGGGTGTTGCACCCTTTTTAGGCGAACGTATTTATTCTAACTTTGGATGGCCTGCGATATTCATTTTTATGTCTATAATACTGTTAGCTGTTTCAGTTGCGCTATATATTGCGTTGCCTGAAACAAAAGTAGAACAATCGTCTGCGATATCCTTTGATAAAATTAAAGACGACATGATGGCCATATTGGTTAAGCCGGCATTTCTAGTGAATGCGTTAATTCCATCTGTGTTTATGGGCTCATTCATGGCCTTTATTGCATATAGCCCTTTTATCTACATTAACTATTTTGGCTTAACTCCAGAAGCTTACGTGTATTACTTTATTACTCCGTTGCTTTTTCAATTTGTAGCTGGTCTTATCTATCAAGTAGTCGTCAAAAACTTTGGATTGAGTAAGACATTAATGTGTGGGATGTTTCTTGCTGCGCTTTCAGGGGGCATGATTGTTGCACTTCTAAATGACATTATTCCTATGCAGCCACTGCATATTATGACGATTATGGTGTGTTATAACTCGGCCATACCCTTTGTGTTACCCATTGTAATGGCCAGGGCATTTGATACGTTTCCAAGCAAAGCCGGAACGATTTCCTCATTAGCGTCAGTTATTAGAAACATGTCAATGGCAAGCTATATTTATGTTGCAACTCTTGTGTTTAATGCAACCCCAATGCCAATTTTAGGAATTCTTTCATTTGGGATTGGCTTGTTTATCATTTTAAGCATGATGTCATTAAAAATTACAGCAAGTGCCGAGCAGCTTAACGCATCTGCATAAGATTAGACCGCGAAGTTCTTCATAGCCAAACAAATACAGCAACAAACCCAGCTATAATGCAGGGTGCAAAGGGTATGGCTTTGGATCTCAATAGGATGGACAGGGCTATGCCGGATACACCCATGGTTAATAGAAAGACGGGGAGTTGATAGAGTGGGGTGAACAGCAAGCATACGCCTATCAGTTTGAAGTCTCCCCAGCCAAGCAATGACCTTTTAAACATATGCTCTGCACATACTTTAAGGACAATTAGGGCAATGATACTAACGCACCCAACCCATTGAAGAGGAATATCTATGCTCAGAATTGTTAGCAATACTGCGAACGTTAATATATCCGGTATCATTCGATCTATAAAATCAATGAGGCAGATCCAAAGAAGTAGGATGAATAGAACTCCCCATCCTATGGACATCTTCAGGCTAATTGTTCCTATAGATCCAACCAGAGACAAACCGATTGTTAGCTGCGCAACGGCACTTAATGATCTGAATGTTTGAAATATACGCTTGGAAATAGCATGCGCATACTGGCTGCTTTGTATAGGGTAAAACATCCTTACGTTGTTTTCTTAGTTTTCTTTTCTTTAGGTTTAGATAAGATCTCTAAAGCTTCATCCAAGCTAACGGTATATACAGAGTATGCTGGCGGTAACGTTGTGAAACTGTCGTTGTACAAAATGTATGGGCCAAATCGTCCTTTGTTGACGCTAATCGGCCACCCTGTTTCAGGATTATTTCCAAGGTCTCTGGGTAAAGACATTAACTCAACGGCCAGTTCCATAGTTACACCGTCAGGTGATATGGTTTTGGGAATGGAAGCTCTTTTAGGCTTAGCTTTTACTTTCTTTTTGCCCACCGTCTTTTCAGGGGCATTTGGATCTGTCATCTCGACATAAAAACCGTAAGGTCCTTTTTTCAGAAGAACTGGAAGGTTTGTTTCTGGGTGTATGCCAAGTTCTTTGGGTTCAAACGCTTCGGACGCACTAGGAGCTAAAGCGTCTTCTTCATCACCAGTGCTACTTTCACTAGATAGCTTGCGCGTATAGTTACATTCTGGATAGTTTGAACACCCAATAAATGAGCCAAACTTACCCAGTTTTAAGCTTAATGTACCTTTCCTACACTCTGGACAACTGCGGCGATCAGATTGCCCTTCGATGAGTGGGAAAAGGTAGTTTTCTAAGTCATGATTTAAGGCGTCGATTACCTCTGTAATACGCAGAGCATTTGTAGATTTTACATCTTCTTGCAACTTGTCCCAGAATGCTTGCAGAATAGATTCCCACTTTTTGTTGCCATCAGCAATGTCATCTAAAAGGGTTTCCATTTGGGCTGTAAAGTCATACTCAACATAACGTTCAAAAAAGTTAAGCAAGAATGCCGTTACGATGCGCCCACGGTCTTCACAGTGAAACCTCTTCTTTTCTATGCGCACGTAACTTCGATCTTGTAATACCTTTATGATTGTTGCGTAGGTTGAGGGTCGTCCAATCCCCAATTCTTCAAGTTTTTTGATTAAACTAGCTTCAGAATAACGGGCCGGAGGCAACGTGAAGTGTTGCTCTGGCACAATGCTTTTGCTTTCTACAGATTGTCCTTCCTTGAGAGCAGGCAATATCTTGTCATCTTCTTCAGCGTCGTCATCGGATGACTCATTATATAATGCCATGAAGCCATCGAATTTAACAACACTACCTGTGGCTCTAAATACAGAAAGTTGTTTAGTATCTTGGATATCAATGCGGGTTTGATCAATGTCAGCAGAGCTTAATTGTGAGGATACTGCGCGTTTCCAAATTAAATCATACAAGCGCCACAAATCGCGTTGTAAGCTTGTTTCAATTGATTTAGGAGCAATATTGGGGTCCACTGGGCGAATGGCC
>CAZMBF010000012.1:0-1944 GCA_964564365.1 uncultured Alphaproteobacteria bacterium | reverse complement strand
TGGCCTCGTGCGCTTCTTGTGCGTTCTTAGACTTGGTTTTGTACTGACGTGGCTGATCGGGTAAATATTTACTATCAAAGTTCTTTTGAATATAGCTACGAATAGAAGAAAGCGCATCATTCGATAAGTTTGTGCTGTCGGTGCGCATATACGTGATTAACGCAACTGTTTTGCCGCTAATGTCTACACCTTCATACAGTTGTTGAGCCAATTGCATGGTTTTAGATGCGCTAAACCCAAACTTACGGGAGGCTTCTTGTTGTAAGGTAGATGTAATAAATGGCGCGAATGGGTGCCGCTTCACTTCTTTTGTTTGAATCGATTTTACCTGAAACTGTGCGCCGTCTAGGGATGTTACGATACTGTCTGCTTGCGTTTTGTTCTTAATATCCAGACGTTCTAGCTTTTTCCCTTGATATTCAATCAATTGAGAATCGATATTTTTTACTGCAAAAAAATGCCCCGCAATAGTCCAGAATTCTTGGGTTTTGAATGCTTCAATCTCTGCTTCGCGATCAGCAATTAACCTTAAGGCTACCGATTGAACACGCCCTGCTGAGCGACTGCCAGGAAGTTTTCGCCATAATACAGGCGATAAAGTAAACCCCATCAAGTAATCTAAGGCTCGTCGGGCAAGGTAAGCTGATACCAAGTCTTTGTTCACTTCACGTGGATTCTCGATAGCCTTTTGAATCGCGGACTTAGTGATCTCGTTAAACACAACGCGTCGAACGGGAATGTTTTTGAGGGCTTTGTTTTTTTGAAGCTCTTCCGTGACATGCCATGAAATGGCTTCTCCTTCACGATCTGGATCTGTTGCAAGCAATAATTCGTCACATGACTTTAAAAGTCCGATGATTTCTTTTAATTGCTTTTTTCCGCGATCGTTTACTTCCCACATCATTTTAAAATGTTGTTCAGGGATAACGGAGCCTTGCTTTGTGGGCAAATCACGAATATGACCATAACTTGCAATCACTTCATAGTCTTTGCCTAAGTAACTATTAATCGTTTTAGCCTTCGCCGGAGATTCGACAACAACCAATTTTGTCATTCTAATGGGTATCCTTTTCTTTTTTCCATAAACGATTTAGGTTAAGGCTGTCAATATAATAAAGCCAGCGCCGAATAAAAAAACTTTTATATTCTTTGTAATCCTGTATACTTCATCTCAATCTAGAGAAACTATCGGTAAATGCTAAAAAAAATTATTAATAAAATCTTACAACGTCTTTCTCCATTACGCCCGTCAAAGAACTTTTTAAAGAATGCGTTTGTTGAAGCGATTCCGTCGCCTGTTTTTTGGTTAGATCACAATAAAGTATACCGGGGGTGTAACCAACTATTTGCAGATTTGATGGGTGTTGAGAAACCATCTGATATTGTTGGGTTTCTTGACAACAACCTGCCTTTCTTAAGTGCCGATTTGGAGGATAGAGATAGAGTTTTTAATTTCATTCTTTCTGGTCAAGCTCCAGCTAAAATTATTTATGATTGTATTGTTGGGGCACATGACGAAACTATATGGGCGCAAAAACGGTTTACTCCTCTAAAAAATCGCAGAGGAAAAATTATCGGAGTGCTAGGAGTAGTGGTTGACATTTCTGAAAAAGTAAAGCGTCGCAAAGACATAGAAGCTTATATACAGCGACAACATATCCTAGAAAGCTTTTTAGAAGAGTTAAACACTAATTTTTTGACAGGTGATAATTACAAAGGATTAATCGAAAAGTTTGCGGGAATATTGCAAGCGGAAACGGGGGCAAGATCAGTGGTATTTGCGAAAGCAAATGCCAATTCCCCCCAAGATTTTATTAGGTCACACACTGAGAAGTCCTTAGATGGTTCTAAGTTGTTTGACAATAGAAACATCTTTTTTAAAGCTGCTCAATATAATTACCCCTGAAAATCAGACCAGTAGACAAAGGAGAGGTTTGAACCTAA
>CAZMBF010000011.1:0-13104 GCA_964564365.1 uncultured Alphaproteobacteria bacterium | reverse complement strand
ACTCTTTCTCATGCTCTACCTTATAACATTTTTTTATGTTATCTGGTACAGCCCCATATTTTTAAGACTTTAAGCGGCACATATGATGGAAAGCGGCCGCGGGAAGAGACTCAGCTTAATCAAACTGAGCCAGTTCATAGTTTACCAGAAGATGTATCCGATGATGAAAAAGACTTAAAAGAGATTCGAGAGGGACTCCTGAACTTAATGCGTGAAACAGAGATTCAACTTGGAAGACCGCTAACGGAGCGTGAGAGATCTAAATATTACATTTCACATTCTGTGTTAGCGCAAAAAAACTAGCCAAAAAGGAAGCCATAGAAGAAGCCAAGTTAAATACAGCAAGGAGGATTGCTAAACGGATGTTGGACGGCAATCACCCATTATCTCTAATCGTAGAGTGTACAGGCTTAACAGAAGAAGATGTTAGAGCGCTTTGATACATAAAAGGGACAAGCGTTTACCCAAGCTTAGCGCCGTTATTGATAACCGCGGATGCTTCAGGGGTGAACGTTCCATCGTGTTGGTGAAGGACTAGGCCGCTGTGTAACGTCAATGGGCTTTTGACGCTTTTTCGAGCACGCACCAAAACACGTTTTGCTGGATGGCCTGTCTTAGGCCATAGGGGGTAAATTTCTATGCCGCCGAACTTTTCATTTAGTAACGCTATGATCTCATCTAACCTGCGTGCGGTATGCACAATGGTTATGTAACCTCTTGGTTTTAAGGAGCGATGAGCTTCTGTAATCCAATCTTGCAATGGAGCCTCTTTTTCACCATGGGACCGTGTTTTATGGACATAGGGTGAATTGGTGTAGGAATGCTCCTCAAAAAATGGAGGATTCATCATCACATGGTCATAGTAATGACCGGGGACGAGTCGATCTGCTAGATTGCCGCACAACAATTGAAAGCGATCAGACCATCCATTTTCATCAATGTTACGTTGTGTGATAGGCAGAATGTCTGATTGAATCTCTACCCCATGAATGATGATATTGGGGTGTTGATAAGCTAAGGCTAACGAAGCAGCTCCCACGCCGATTCCAAGCTCTAAAACTAATTGCTGATCTTTTGCTGGGGTATAGGCCGCCAATACCAGAGAATCTAATGCAAATCGATAGCCTTCTATTGGTTGATGGACGGTGACGTTGCCATTAAATAAGGTGGTGTGTTCAGTGTGCGTGACCATATATCACCTTTGCTCTATTTAAAAATGACTGCAGCATAATGTTAGCCATTTCGTCTAGAATGGGATTGATTAATTTGCCCATTACCCAAGACTTTGCCTCAAAATCGATGCTAAAGTTTACACCACACGAAGTGGTCGTTTGGTGGATAAACTCCCATTGGCTGTCTAAGTACTTTAACGCACCATGGGATTGTTTCATTCTTAATAGGGTGGGAGATTTCATCGAGACGTGTGATTGAAATGAGCCTGTAAACCCTTTGTAGCCAATGTGCATATCCGCAATCATGTGAGTGTCTGACGATTCATGAAGGGTTGTTTTCGTACAAAAGGGCAGAAACTGAGGATATGCAGCAACATCAACGACAAGGTCGTATATCTGTTGCTGAGAATAGGGGGCAGAGGCTGTTTTAGAAAGCTTTGGCATAGGCTTGGTTTAATTGAGTTTCACGGGCTTCGCGGAGCTTCTTAAAGTCTTGATCAGCATGATAAGACGATCGCGTTAGTGGAGAGGCTGAGACCATCAAGAATCCTTTGCCTCGGGCCATTTGTTCCATTTCTTTAAATTGATCAGGATGGACGTAACTCATTACTGGGTGATGGTTTGGAGTTGGCTGCAAATACTGACCTATTGTCATAAAATCCACCTCTGCAGAGCGTAAATCGTCCATGACTTGATAGACTTCTTTGATATCTTCGCCCAAGCCCACCATAATGCCGGATTTTGTGAAGATCGATGGATCGATCTCTTTCACAAGCGAAAGGAGTTTTAGTGAGTGAAAGTACCTGGCGCCTGGCCTGACAGACTGGTACAGTCGTGGTACAGTTTCTAAATTGTGGTTGTACACATCGGGGCGGGCAGCAATCACCGTTTCAATGGCGCTTGCTTTGCGGCGGAAATCGGGGGTTAACACTTCAATCGTTGTGGTGGGGGATGCCTGTCGAATAGCCCGTATTGTTTCTGCAAAATGATGAGCCCCACCATCGTCAAGGTCATCACGATCAACCGACGTAATCACAACATGCTCTAACCCCAGTTTTCCCAAAGCATCTGCCACGCGTTGTGGTTCATGAGGATCTAATAAATCAGGACGACCTGTTGCAATATTACAAAAGGCGCACGCGCGCGTGCATACACTGCCTAGAATCATAATTGTCGCATGTTTTTTAGACCAGCATTCGCCTATGTTTGGGCAGGCGGCCTCTTCACAAACAGTATTAAGTTTTAAGCCCTTTATGATATCTTTTGTTTCAAAATATTCTTTATGGACAGGAGCTTTTACACGAATCCAATCTGGTTTTGTAAGTTTTTCCATAAAAAGTTGATCCTTAAGAAATTTGTTAACGGTTTATTTACCTTTATACCATTATACTGATTTTAATACGAGCCACTCGTATAAAAATGTAGACCCAGCCCTTCTTACCATCCATCCACCAGCTGGATCTACTTCCATTAAAGGTGAATAGCTTTTCCAAACGCATCCAAGATGCTTTCATGCATCATTTCTGATAATGTGGGGTGTGCAAAAATAGTGTGCATCAGCTCAGCTTCTGTCGTTTCCAGAGTTTTTGCAATGCCAAAGCCTTGGATCATTTCCGTCACTTCTGGGCCAATTAGATGGGCTCCCAAAAGCTCGCCAGTCGTTTTATCAAAAATTGTTTTTATAAACCCATCCATTTCCCCCAATGCGATAGATTTTCCATTGCCGACAGCAGAAAATCGGCCAATGTTTAATTCATAGCCTAATTCTGTTGCTTTCTTTTCGGTTAATCCAATGCTTGCAATTTGTGGGGAGGTATAGGTACACCCAGGAATATTTAACTTATTGATGGCGTGCGTGTGAAGGCCTGCGATCTTTTCCGCACACAAAATGCCTTCGTGGCTTGCTTTGTGGGCTAACCAAGGGCCTGCAACCACATCGCCAATTGCATAGACACCAGGCTCGTTGGTTTCACAGTATTCATTCGTTTGAATGCGAGTGTTTTCGGTTTTGATTTTTGTATTGTCTAGGCCAATGTTTTCGATGTTTCCAACAACACCAATGGCGGTAATGACACGATCGAATTCTGCTGTTTGATCGCCTTGTCCGGTTTTCAGAACAGCTGTAACCTTATCATTTGAGACCGTTAAAGATTGAACCGTTGTTTTTGTAAGGATCTTGATGCCTTTTGCTTCAAAAGCTTTCTTTGCGCGGGCAGAGATTTCAAGATCTTCCTGAGGAAGAATTTGATCCATCACCTCGACAATCGTAACATCACTGCCAAAGGCGTTATAGAATGATGCGAATTCAGACCCAATCGCGCCACTGCCAACCACCAATAATCGTTTTGGAAGTGTTTCGGGTATCATGGCTTCCTTATAGGTCCAGATATGTTTGCAATCGGGTTCAAGATCAGGCAAAATGCGAGGTCGAGCACCGGTTGCAATAATGATACTCTTTGCTGTTAGTTCAGTTGTTTTACCATCAGAGCTGTGTACAGAAATGGTCTTACCACTTTTTAAAGAACCAACACCATCAAAGACAGTGACTTTGTTTTTCTTTAACAAGTGTTTCACCCCTTGGGCTAATTGCGTAGAGACTTTTCTGGAGCGTTCCACGATTTTCTTCAAATCAAACTGCAGGTTTGACGCAGATAATCCGAATTCATCTAAGTGTTGCATTAGATGGTAAATTTCGGCACTGCGTAGAAGAGCTTTTGTTGGAATACATCCCCAGTTCAGGCATATGCCACCAAGATGCTCTTTTTCAACGACAGCCGTGCTTAACCCTAATTGTGCAGCACGAATGGCCGCAACATATCCACCAGGGCCAGCCCCAATGACGACTAAATCAAATGTATTCATTTTTAATCCAAGTTGTTTTGGGTTTAGTGTAATGAAAAACGATGTTTGACTCAATTGAAATTCGGTTTTTGATGGAAATTCCCCTACGGCGCCCTTCGCCCCCCAATGCCACTCCGTGGCAAGCAGGGGCGAACCTGCGCCGTTAAGGGAGCAGGCAGAGGAGCGCAGCGACGGGTTGCCTGCGGGGCGGGTGGGCCTGTAATGTCACGTGACCAACGGGAACGTGCCCATTTACTGCTATTTTATGCTGTGAGCAAATATATCTTCATGATCCATGCCTAAAATATCCAATAAAGCTCGTGTGTTTAAGAATTCAAAGCAATTGTTTGCAATTTCAGTGCGATTTTCACGGCGTAAAGTTGCATCTAGCTTTTCTTTAAGTTGATGCAGATGGATAACATCATAGGCGGCGTATTCTAGCTGTTCTTTACGTAATGTTTCAGCTCCCCAGTCAGATGTTTGCTCTTGTTTAGATAACTCAACACCTAACAAATCTTTGCACAAGTCTTTTAAGCCATGCTTGTGTGTGTAAGTTCGCGTTAGGTATGATGCGATTTTTGTGCAATACACGGATCGCACCTGTACTTTTAAGTAGGCTTGAATCATCATGATATCAAATCTGGCATAATGAAATATCTTCAGAATCTCGGGGTCTTTCAACACACGCTTTAGATTGGGCGCAGTATAGGTTGATGAAGCTTTGAAGTGAACTAAATGAACATTTTGATCCGCGTCCGAGATTTGTACCAGGCACAGCCTGTCCCGATTGACATTAAGTCCCATGGCTTCGGTATCAACGGCGATGCTGCCCTGAAATTTAAGATCATTTGGTAAGTCGTTTTCGTGATAGTTTAGTTTCATTCTGTTTCCTCTTCTGCAGTTAATGATTCTGGTGTTATTTCTGGTTCTTCTGTTTCTTTGGGGTGAACCATTCTTAAGACTTGGTCAATGCCATCTGTGGCACCTTCATATGATGGGATATCCTCTTCGGTTGATGAGGGTTGAGTGTCGTGTGATCTTTCTGGTTGCGGAATAACAATGTGATTGTTTTCGCTGGGCAAGGGGCTTACCCACATATCATGATACATCTTCCACGATTCTGCGGGGATTGTTCCACCCACAATGCCTTTTGTGGGGGCATAGTTATCATTACCCACCCAAATACCTGTAATGGGGCCTTTACGGCGCTTAAGGTAACCCACAAACCAACCATCGCGGTGATCTTGGGTGGTTCCACTTTTTCCAGCTGATGGAATGGCGTGCGCCAGTTTTGACCGTTTCGCTGTTCCATAGCTTACGGCAGCTGACATGATTTGATCCATATAGTGGACAACTTCATCACTCACCAACTTTCTTAATTGGGGATTTCCTGATTTATATAATAGTTCATTCGTGGCTTTATCTCGAATTTCCACAATCCCATGAGGATATATTTCATACCCCCCATTTGCAACGACCCCCATTGCGGCAGTCATGTCTAAGAGGGTAACTTCTCCGGATCCTAAGGCTAGGGTTAGGTTGCGTGCAAGTTTTGTATTAATGCCCAAACGTTGAGCCATTTTGATCAAAGGGCTTACTCCAACTTTATGAAGCAGCTTTACCGTAATCGTGTTGCTTGAATAGGCAAAGGCTTCTTCTAATGTAAGATCTCCACGGTAATGGTTATAGATGTTCCGTGGCTTCCACTTTCCGTAGGCTTCTTGTGCATCGTTCATGATGTCAGAGGGTTTAAAGCCATGCTCAAACGCTGACATGAACACAAATGACTTAAAGGCAGACCCCGGCTGACGTAACGCTTGAGTGACTCGGTTAAACTGACTGTTGCTATAATCTTTGCCGCCAATCAGAGCAATCACCTCACCGTCCAAATTCATAGAAACTAACGCCATTTGTTGAAAGCCAAGTTTTTCAGAGTATTGTGAGGTCATGTGTTGAACCGTTTTATGCGCAGCCTCTTGAGCCTTTGCATTTAACGTTGTTACAACAACAAGGTCACGATCTATGTATCCTAAATAACTTGGAAGCGTATCCATAATCCAGTCTGTGAAATACTTGTAAGATCCAACATCTAACCTGTGGTTCATAATGCGATCTTTTCCAGTTTTTAGTTCTGCAATACCTGTAGATTCTGAAATATACTTATATTCCATCATTTTCTTAATGACAACCGACCCACGATCTGCGGCATTTTTGGGGTGACGTAAAGGGTTATATCGAGTAGGCGCCTTTAACATGCCAGCTAATATTGCTGCTTCAAATATCGAGACTTCATTTAAAGGCTTAAAGAAATATCGTTGGGCTGCTGCGTCAAAACCATAGACACCCGCACCAAAATCGATGCGGTTTAAATAAATGGATAAAATTTGATTTTTCGTAAAATGGTATTCAAGCCACAAAGATACAAGCAATTCCTGAACTTTGCGGCGGATAGAACGATCAGTATAATGGAATTTCTTTTTTGCAAGTAAGAAGTTTTTCGCTAACTGTTGCGTAATACTGCTGCCACCTTGAACGACTTTTCCACGAATAACATTGCTGTAAAGAGCGCGAACAAAGGAGATAACATCAATGCCGATATGTTCATAAAAACGGTGATCTTCAATCGCTAAAACAGCCTGTGGAACATGTTTTGGCACTTTATCAAGGGTGATAGTTGTTCCATATAAATCGCCATAGGTGGTTAACAGCTCACCATCTTTTGTGACCATGCTAATGCTGGGTTTGCGTTCTGAATCTTGAAGTGTGCGAATATCAGGAATGTCATAACTGTACCAAGCAACAAGCACACCCAAAAACAGCATCATTAACATGCCAAGCTTGAATAAACGACCAAACCATCCTTTTTTCTTCCGAGGCGTTTGGGTTTTTTTAGCTTTAGATTTAGCTGGTGCCATAGGCGTTGCTTTCTGTTCTTAAATTTGTAACAAAGTCTACAAGATCGATTTGTCGTTGGCGTTTTAAGCGTTCGCTTTTGATTATGTCATGAATGGCTTCTATGGTCTGGTCTAAATCTTTATTAATGACAACATAATCATATTCTGCCCAATGCGACATTTCATCAGAGGCCTTTTGTAAGCGTTGATGAATGACATCAGCACTGTCTGAATTGCGATGTTCAAGGCGATACTTTAAGTCTTGAAAGGAGGGAGGCAACATAAAAATACGCACCATATCGGGGGCATAAGATTGAGCCAGCAGTTGGGTTCCTTGCCAGTCAATGACGAACAGGACATCGTCTCCATTTTCAATGGCGTGATCTACAGTTGATTTAAAGGTGCCATAATGATGTCCAAACACCTTTGCATGCTCTGCAAAGTCGCCAGCATTTGAATGGTCTATAAACTCAGCTTCTGAGATAAACACATAATCTTTCCCGTGTTCTTCTTGTGGGCGAGGTGCGCGTGTGGTTGCAGAAATCGATTTATGCAACTGGCGATCATTCTGTAACAAGACATTAGCTACACTGGTTTTTCCAGCACCAGATGGAGATGATAAAACGATCAACATTCCTCTGCGATTAATATGATTATTCATGCGTTACCTTTAAGCTGTTGCGTATGCGTCGGATATGGTCTAAGTGTTCTTTGTATGTTACCGAAAATAGATGATGTTTTCCATTTTCTTCAAGAACAAAATATAAAGTTGGGGTATCCTCAGGGGTTGCTGCAGCTTCAAGTGCGGCTAACCCAGGGCAACAAATGGCTGTTTTAGGTAATCCAACCCGAGTATATGTATTATGATCAGAGTCTACTTTCAAGTCTTGACGATTCAGGGGCCGATTCAACGGCTGTTTACCAAGTGTTATGCCATAAATCACCGTTGGGTCGGATTGTAACCTCATTCCTTTGTTTAAGCGATTCACAAACACCCCAGCGATCTTAGGTAGTTCTGATGGCGTTGCGGCTTCGCGTTCCAGCATCGATGCAAATATAATCAGATCTTCTTTTGATTTAATGTAGGGGTTTTTGTTCGATTTCAAGAGTTCTGCCACCACTTTGTCCATGGTTGCAGTCATCTTTTGGATTAGCTCATTCCGGTCTTGATGCCGATGGATGTAATAGGTAGATGGAAATAAGCTTCCTTCGTTGGGTACAGTGCTAAGCGATCCCGTTAATCTTGGATCGTTCGAAATTAGCGTTATAATCTCATGCACTGTTAACCCTTCTGGAAAGGTTAATTGATGGGTAACGACATTTCCTTTAATTATTTTGTCCATGACTTCGTAGGGTGTGGCGCCAGCTTTAAAAGTGTACTCACCAGCGATGAGCCTCGGCGATCCATTAATAAACAGCATTCCAAACAAAATAACGATGGGGTTGGGAAGGATACCTTGTTCATGCAGTTGATTTAACGTTGCCCATGTTTTAGATCCGTTTGGGATATTAAACTCAACCTCTTTGTAGTTATAGGCAGAGGTATACATATGGGTCATACTCATGATCGAAATGATCAACGTAACTCCAACCAAAAGTGCTGGAAAGATGTAAAAAGAGCGCCATCTTTTGGAAGCGCTCTGTCGTACAATATCTAGAACTTGCTTAATCATTCCACCTTGAGAATACGATTGATGCGTTTGTTCCACCGAAACCAAAAGAGTTACACAGCACATGGTCTACTTTACGCTTTTTGGCGACTAAAGGTACTAAGTCTAAGTCGCACTCCTCATCCGGATCATCTAAATTCAATGTCGGAGGAACGATTTGATCGCGCATTGCAAGAATTGAAAAGACCGTTTCTACACCACCTGCAGCACCTAAAAGGTGGCCGATTGCAGATTTGGTCGATGACATAGATACGTTATGATCTTGACCTTCAAGTAAGCGCTTTACAGCACGATGCTCAATCACGTCACCAACAGGGGTGGATGTCCCGTGAGCATTAATGTAGTCTAATTGACCTGCAGTTAAGGTTGCATCATTTAATGCGGCACGCATTGCTCGGTATGCGCCATTACCGTCTTCGGGCGGTGATGTCATATGATATGCATCACTAGACATTCCATACCCTTTGTATTCTGCGTATATCTTGGCACCACGTTTGAGCGCGTGTTCAAGTTCTTCCAAAATGATGATGCCCGAGCCTTCACCCATGACAAATCCATCGCGACCTTTATCCCAAGGGCGAGATGCTTTCTCTGGGGTGTCGTTATACTTTGTTGAAAGGGCACGTAATGCCGCGAATCCACCAATGCCAATGGGGCATATGGACGATTCTGCAGCACCTGCAACCATGACATCGGCATCCCCATGCAGAATCATGCGGGCAGCATCACCAATCGAGTGAACGCCACTGGCGCAGGCGGTTACAACCGCATGATTAGGGCCTTTAAATCCGTAATTAATGGATACATGGCCGGATAATAAATTGATTAATGAGGCTGGAATGAAGAACGGGCTAACACGTCGTGGGCCACTTTCGTGCAAGGTAACAACAGAACGTTCAATTTCGGGAAGGCCGCCGATTCCTGCGCCCAATGACATTCCAGTTCGTTCTTTTTCAGACTCGTCTTGTGGCATCCAGTTGGCGTCTTCTAACGCCATCTTTGCTGCGGCCAAACCAAGATGGATGAACCGATCCATCTTTTTTTGATCTTTAAAAGCTACGTAGGCGTTTATGTCAAATTGACCCGGCTCGGTTCCCTCGGGAACCTGTCCTGCAACTTGGCATGTGAAGTTCTCAGGATCAAATGCAGTAATTCTGCCAATGCCTGATTTTCCAGCGATTAGGTTTTGCCAGGTTGTCTCAACACCGCAACCTAATGGTGTGACTAAACCTAATCCTGTGACAACAATCCGACGCTTCATAATGAGTTGAGGGCTTATTTTGTTGCGTTTTCAGAAAGGAAGGTTACCGCATCCTGAACGCTCATAATTTTTTGAGACGCGTCATCGGAAATTTCACAACCGAACTCTTCTTCAAATGCCATTACAACTTCTACAGTGTCTAAGCTGTCTGCGCCTAGGTCGTCAATAAAGCGCGCTTCGGATGTTACTTTTTCTTCGTCAACGCCAAGTTGTTTAACAATAATTTGCTTTACGCGTTGAAAAATTTGGTCACTCATGTTGAATCCTTTTTTAAAATGCTTTCATGTTTTTCCCTATGTGTAAAAACAATTTGTATTATAGTTTTTTTTTTCGGGCTGTCTAGTACTTTATGCAATACATAGAGGGAAGGTTGAAAAATAGATGGGTGATATGAATGAAACGTCATTTAAGCGTGTAAAGATTGCTTAAATTAAATATGTGGTTGAGTTGAGGTCGGGAAGGGAAACTTTCACAAAGGCTTGTGTTGGAGAGTTGGATAAGAAAACAGCCCTGACACATCATATCAGAGCTGTTATACAATTCAAAAGTCCAAAGCCAATTAAGCTGATTTTTTCAAAGCCGCTTGAACTGTTTCAACTAATGACTTCATATCGTTTTCTTCGCGTACAGCAATATCAGCTAATACTTTGCGATCCATTTCAATCCCAGATAGTTTTAATCCGTGAATGAATTGAGAGTAGGTTAATCCATGCAAACGAACTGCTGCGTTGATACGTTGAATCCACAACGCGCGGAAATCGCGCTTGCGCACACGACGATCGCGGTATGCATATTGCATATTCTTTTCAACGCGTTGGCGTGCTGTTCTGTAACAACATTTAGCGCGACCAACAGAACCTTTTGCTAGGTTTAGTATTTTTTTATGACGTGCATGGGCCGTCACACCACGTTTAACTCGAGACATCGCTTTTCCTCCTTATGCGTACGGTAACATATGACGTTTAACACGAGCCACATCGGATGCATTCATTACATGCATACCGCGAGAGTCCCGTAACATTGATTGAGGGCGTTTGCTCATCCCATGGCGACGACCTGCCTTACCAAACAAAATTTTGCCGGTAGCAGTCACTTTGAAGCGCTTTTTAGCACCGCTTTTAGTTTTTAACTTGGGCATTTTCAATCCTTTCAATTGACTTAACCTGTAGGGGAGGCATACCCTGGGATTACCCCGCCATCCTACAAAAACAGCTATAATATACTGATTTATAGGTAATGACGCAAGTTTTTATTGTGTGTTGTGATCCTCTATACTATGAAATGAAAGAATATGAATGCTTGACATTTTAGGCGGGCGTTTTAGGATAAAGACACAAAAAAAGGATAGTTTTTATGAATACACTCGAAAGTCTTAATTCATTATTTCAACATCAATATGAATCATCAACATTACATCATGCATGGATCATTGAAGGTGCTGAAGATGGCATCGTTTTGCCCATAGTTCGAGAATGTATATCGAAGGTCTTAAATACGACGATTGCAGAGACTAACTTTCATCCCAGTTTACATTGGTTAAATGCAAATGACTCTAAAACTGTGGATGATGTGCGATTAGCCATTCATTTCTTAGAGAAAACAAGTTGGGACGGTGGTTGGAAGGTGTGTGTGATCGTGGGGGTTGATCAGCTTAATTCTCAGGGGCAAAATGCCTTGTTAAAAGTGGTGGAAGAACCGCCAGAGAAAACATTGATTCTTTTAGTATCAAAACGCACGAATACACTATTGCCGACGCTGTATTCCAGAGGTTTACACATTGTTTTATCACAACATGAATCAAATGAAACACATGAGGAGTCATCGTTCTTTGAGCGTTGGGTAGAGGCTGTAATTCAAATTATTGATCATCAAAATTACAACCTATTGTTTGTGTTACAGGCATATTTATCAGACAATGACATTACCCCTCAACAGGAAGGAAAGTGGGTGTTGCAGACGTTCAAAAAGGTTATAGATGCTTATCATGCGCCGATGAATGATCATACCACTAATCTAGCACGCATGCTGAGTGTATGGTCATCTTCAGATTCATTAAAACGATGGGATGCTGCTCAGCGATACGTTGCGCAAGCCACAGAATTTATGATAGACCAAAAGCAAATGTGTATTAAACTTACGACAAAAATTTTAGAGAAATAAACAGGTTTTTAAATGAACAAGACATATTATATTACGACTCCCATTTACTATGTGAACGATAAACCCCACATTGGACATGCCTACACCACTATTGCGGCAGACGTCATTGCACGGTTTAAGCGCATGGATGGGTTTGAGGTTATGTTCTTAACCGGGACAGATGAGCATGGTCAAAAAGTGAATAAATCGGCTGAGCTTGCAGGTGTTGATCCTCAGGACTTTGTGGATCAAGTGTCTCAAAACTTTCGGGATTTGATGCCTGTGCTAAATGTCACTCCCGATCGTTTTATTCGCACAACCGAAGCAGAACACAAACGTGCTGCGCAAGATATATGGAATCGATTGGTGGCATCGGGGGATATATATTTAGGCAGCTATGAGGGCTGGTACTCTGTTCGAGACGAGGCCTTTTATGCAGAATCAGAATTAGTCGATGGAAAAGCCCCGACAGGAGGCCCCGTAGAATGGGTGCAAGAGCCCAGCTATTTCTTTAGGTTATCTAAATGGCAAGAACCTCTATTGACGTTTTATGCTGAACACCGAGACTTTATTGCACCGGCGTCACGCAGAAATGAAGTCATAAAGTTTGTTGAAGGTGGGCTAATGGACCTATCCATTTCCAGAACAAGCTTTAACTGGGGGGTGCGAGTTCCTGAAGATGAGAAGCATGTGATGTACGTATGGTTAGATGCGTTAACCAATTATCTGACTGGCATTGGTTTCCCAGATACTCAGGTTGACTCTTACAAAAAGTTTTGGCCTGCAGATTTACATTTGATGGGTAAGGATATTATTCGATTTCATGCGGTCTATTGGCCTGCCTTTTTAATGGCCGCAGGCTTAGAACCACCAAAGCGTGTATTTGCCCATGGGTGGTGGACAAATGAGGGGCAAAAGATCTCAAAGTCATTGGGCAATGTAATTGATCCGATAGTCTTAATTGAAACCTATGGGGCAGATGCATTTAGGTATGTATTGCTGCGCGAAGTCAGTTTTGGTCACGATGGTGACTTTTCCGTTTCTGGAATGAAAAACCGCATCAATGCAGATTTAGCGAATGCTTATGGTAACCTTGTTCAACGGGTATAGTCGTTTATCTTTAAGCA